>NZ_JAXEXL010000018.1:0-62396 GCF_034113385.1 Atopobium sp.
CCACGGACGATTTGATTGTGGAGAACTACCAGCACGGCCCACAGGTCAAAAATATTCCTATTGCGGTGTAATCATGCGCGCAATCGTAGCCGTTACAAGCAACTGGGCCATTGGCTGTAAAGGCCGCTTGCTTATTTCCAACAAAGCGGATATGCACCACTTTGTACAGCACACCCGTGGTGGCACCGTTATTATGGGTCGTACTACCTTGGAAAGCTTTCCTGGGTCCAACCCCCTACCCAAACGCCGCAACATTGTACTTACTCGTGATGCAAGTTGGTCTTGTGAGGGTGTAGAAGTTGTTCATAGTGTCTCTCAGGCTCTTGAAGCAGTAGCTACCGAGAACCCCAATGACGTATGGTGCATTGGCGGCATGAGTGTATATGAGCAGATGCTCCCATACTGTTCGGAAGTCATTGTGACCATGCATGACGTAGTAGTGCCAGCAGATGCCTTTTTCCCTAACTTAGATGAAGACCCTTCTTGGACTGTATGCACAAGCGCACAGGGTGGTGTTACTCCTGAAGGCATCTCCTTCCACTTTGTAACCTACCAGCGTGCATAAACGCGTGCGTAATACTACGTCGTGCCATTATTAAAATTAATAATGGCACGACGCTTAAGAAACTAAAAGAACCTTTGCTTACGATTTTTGCCTACGATTGAGTAAAACCAACAATTTACCCGTCGTTAAACGGAAAGCCTGGTCTAACAAAAAGCTATGCAGCAACAGAGCCGTGCTAGTAACCAACAACCATGCTATCAAACAGCATAGTGCGGTTTTCCAGCTCCCACTTACCATCCTTCTTGATCAAGTTGATGGATACGTCAGCTTCTTTGGTTTCGAGACTTGAATCACCAAAACCAGTATCCAAAGCACTCCTGATACCATTACCAATTGCATCAGCATCTTTATTAGTAAAAGCGTCAATGCCTTCGTCACTCTTAGCCCAAGTACCAAATGCATCTTCGAACTTTCTCAAGCCCTCTTTGAGGTCGATATTAGAAACGTGCACACTAGCTATGGCTTTATCGTCACTAATTTTAATATCGCCAACCTTATACTTGAAGTTCTTAAACGCTGCAGCCAAAATATCCTTGCCGTTTATGCCCATGTCGCCCATATCACCCAAATTAGCCTGTTTGAGCAGTTCATCCACTACAGAATCATCAAGAGCAATGGCGCTATCGTAGGTTTTGCTAATAACATCAGTAATTTCTTTCTTGTTCTTCTCTACATCAGCACCCTTGCAGGCAGCTAAGCCACCCACAATGCCACATGCGAGCACAAGGGCTAAAACGGTCTTACAGAACGGGTGGATCCTGCACATGATATCTCCTCTAACGAACGTATAGTGACAAGCCATTGCCATACCACGCCATTGCGCTGACCTGTTTCTCAAAATATAACATGTGTTTAGCAAAAAAGCGGAGTCGCCTCAAGACAACTCCGCTCAACGTGCTCTAACTAAAGTTTAAGCGCATGCAAACACCCTGCTCACGCACACACTTATTGCCAATCGGCTACATCAATCCAAGACAAAAGTGCCTGTTCATGCTCTTTGTGACCGCGAGCAAGCTCGGCAGCAGCAACAATGGGAAGCCAGCGATACACAACTTGCTTAGCCAAGTCAGCACAATCGCAGTACATCTCCAAGTAGGCATCTGCCAGCTTTTGATCATCAAACGAGAAAAGCATGTAGGTCATGGCAACATCTGCTGCAGGGGTGCCCTGCGTAGCATGTGCCCAGTCCAAAACAACACAGCTGCCATCTTTTTGCACCAACACATTAGTGGGATTAAAGTCACCGTGACAGATTTTCTCTTCCTCTTTCATGCCATCCAAACGCATAAGAAGGTCATAGCGCGTAGTAGCATTAATACTGGATAAAGAGTTAATCATGCGGGCAAACTTATCCCTCTGACGAGGCAGTAAAGGAGCGGTATGACTCTGAACATCAAGCTGCAGCTCAATGAAGTTGCTTAAATACTCTGTTAACTTGGTGGGGTTTTGATCCATAAGCACGGAAAGCATGGTGCCTTCCACGCGCTTGGTTTTGAGCGCCCAACCATTATCCAAAGCAGAAACCTCAACAAACTGAGGCGCCTTAACACCTGCCTCATAAACACGAGTGAGATTAAGCGCCTCGTTGAGCACATCAGAAGCGGGCTTGCTATTGTTAAATGCCTTAACAATAGTGTCACCACAATCCCATACCACCTTATTACCACGACGAACAATCTCTTGTTTGTTAGTAGAGAGTTCCATAGCGGCACATCCTTAATCCGAAGAAATACTTATAAGCTCACAAAACCAGACTAATTAATCCTCGTACGTACTTGCCTCATGACCATAGTATGCATCCTTATAGAGGCTGGTAATCTCAGAAATCAAAGGATATCGGGGATTGGCGCCCGTGCACTGATCATTAAAGGCCTGCTCTGCCATATCATCCAGCGTGTCCAAGAAGTACTTCTCATCTACGTTGTACTCTGCAATGGTGTGCTTCACACCTACATGATCAAAGAGGTCATAAATCTTCTTGATGAACTTCTCAAAGACCTCTTGATCATCTGCACCGGTTACGCCGCAGAAGCGTGCTGCCTCGGCATAACGAGCAAGTGTCTTGGGATGATCATACTGAGGGAAGGTGCCCATCTTGGTGGGACGTTCAGCGGAGTTGTAGCGCATAACGCGAGGCAGAAGCACTGCATTGGCCAGACCATGAGGAATGTGATGGAAGGCACCAAGCTTGTGAGCCATGGAGTGGTTGACACCCAAGAAGGCGTTTGCAAAGGCAAGACCACCTAGGCAAGACGCGTTAGCCATGTGATTACGTGCTTCAACATCATTGGGATTGTCATAGGCACGACCAAGGTACTCAAAGACAAGTTTCATGCCACGCAAAGCCATACCGTCGGTATAGTCAGAAGCCATAACAGAAACAAATGCCTCAAGGCAGTGCGTAAGAACGTCAACACCAGATGCAGCAGTCAGGCCCTTGGGCTGGCTCATCATATTGTCTGTATCCACAATTGCCATGTTAGGCATAAGTTCATAGTCTGTAATAGGCCACTTTACGCCCGTCTCTGCATCGGTAATGATGGCAAAAGGAGTTACCTCAGAGCCCGTACCAGAACTTGTTGGAATGGCTACAAAGAACGCCTTCTTGCCCATCTTGGGGAACTGATACACGCGCTTACGGATGTCCATAAAGTCCATGGACATATCTTCAAAGTTCTCCTCGGGGTTCTCGTACATGGACCACATAATCTTGCCTGCATCCATAGCAGAACCGCCACCAATGGCAATGATGCAATCAGGTTCAAATGCCTTCAGCTGCTCAAGACCCTTCAGCGCATCCTGCAATTTGGGATCAGGCGAGATGGACCAGAAGCTGGAGTGAACAATGCCCATGGCATCCAAAGACTCCTCGACCTTCTTGGTAAAGCCACTGGTATAAAGGAACTGGTCAGTAACAATGAAACAACGCTTCTTGTTGTAAACGTCCTTGAGCTCCTGCAATGCAACGGGCATGCAGCCCTTCTTGAAGTAGACCTTCTCGGGAGTACGAAGCCACAGCATGTTCTCACGCCTCTCTGCAACGGACTTGATGTTGAGCAAGTGCTGAGGGCCAACATTGCCAGAAACGGAGTTACCGCCCCAGGAGCCGCAGCCCAGCGTAAGCGAAGGAGCCATCATAAAGTTATAGAGGTCACCAATGCCGCCCTGAGACGATGGCGTATTAATAAGAATACGGCAGGTCTTCATAGCGTTGCGGTGCTTCTCGAGCTTCTTAGCCTCATTAACGTTTACGTACAAAGAAGAGGTATGACCATAGCCACCATCCGCAACGAGGCGCTCTGCCTTGGCAAGAGCATCATCAAAGCTCTTGGCCTTATACATGCCCAAAACAGGAGACAGCTTCTCGTGTGCCATTTCCTCAGAAGGATCAACAGAAGTTACCTCACCAATAAGAACCTTGGTGGACTTAGGTACCTCTACACCAGCAATCTGGGCAATGGTATAAGCGGACTGACCAACAATCTTAGCGTTTACGCCACCATTAATAATAACGGTCTTGCGAACCTTATCCAGCTCAGCGCCCTTAAGGAAGTAGCAACCACGACGCTTAAACTCGGCCTTTGCCTCGTTATATACATCCTCCACAATGGTAACGGATTGCTCAGAAGCACAAATCATACCGTTATCAAAGGTCTTAGAATGAATGATGGAGTTAACGGCCAGTTTAATGTCTGCGGTACTATCGATAATAGCAGGGGTGTTGCCAGGTCCTACGCCTAAAGCAGGCTTACCAGAAGAGTAAGCTGCGGCAACCATGCCAGGACCACCTGTTGCCAAAATCATATCTGCAGAGCTCATGAGGGTGTTGGTAAGCTCCAAAGAAGGAACGTCAATCCAGTCAATGATACCCTTGGGTGCACCGGCCTTCTCTGCTGCTTCACGCACAATCTTGGCAGCAGCAATGGTGCAGCCCTTAGCGCGAGGATGCGGAGAAATCAGGATGGCATTACGCGTCTTAAGACAGATAAGAGCCTTGAAGATTGCGGTAGAAGTTGGATTCGTAGTAGGAATAACAGCTGCTACAACACCTAAAGGTTCTGCTACCTTTTTGTAGCCATAGGCGGGATCATCCTCAATAACACCGCAGGTCTTCATATCCTTGTACTTGTTATAGATGTACTCGGAAGCATAGTGGTTTTTAATAACCTTATCTTCCACAATACCCATACCTGTTTCCTCTACAGCAAGCTTAGCCAGAGGAATACGAGATTTATTTGCAGCAAGAGCTGCCTCGTAAAAAATCTTGTCTACTTGCTCTTGAGAAAACTTTGCAAACTCCGCTTGCGCTTTGCGCATAGACGCGAGTCGCTCGGTAAGCGCATCTACACTATCAATCGGCGGCAGTGCTTTAGTCATGTTTTACCTCCAGGGTATCCAGTGACTTACTTGAGCTTATTGCTGTCCTCTTAATGATACAAAATCCGCTCACCGAAAAGTTGGACTTTTGCTCTTTTTTATACAAAATTATGCCATCTACCTGCAGGTTGACTAGTATATCATGGTCAATTTACGATAAGTTGACTATGATTTTAGGGTCATTAGTTCAATATATCTTTTGGTACCTGTTTTTCTAGATACCAAATACATCCCCCGTAAATAACACCAAAACCAAGCACTAATGTAAGAATAAGAACACCTTGCAAGCCAATTAAAGAAGAAAGTAATGCGTTTAAACCCGAAAAACAAATAGCACCAAGTGCAACAGATTGACTTTGAGCAGAAAGTACCGCAGCACGATATCCATCAGGCAAATTGCGTTGGAAAATCATACGCTTAATTGGAGCGCAAAAACATGAGAAGACAGACTCAAAGATATATACAATAGGCAGAACTATTGGAGCTACAAACGGCATGAAGAACAAAGACATGCAAAGAAAACGCCCCGCATATCCACCTGCAAGTAATTTACGTTCACTCATAAAAGTTACAATATGTGGAACGAATAAACCAATCAGTGCAGAAACTATAAGTTGAACAACAAGGCTTATTCCTGCTAAATTTGCTCCAAGTCCGTTTTGTTTGAGTACCACTGAATAAAAATCTTCAAATCCAACAAAGAAAACTGCCTGAGCAAAATCCATAAGCAAAAGACAGCATAAGATATGGTTTCCTTTTATGTGCTGAAGAAGTCCCATAAAAGATACTTTTTTATTAGCGAAATTATCACTAGATGATTTATTGGTCGCCACTAGTGACTCGGTTTGCATATTTTGATTATTACTATGAGGTTTTATGCACGAAGCATCATTAGCAGGAAATGCAAATCCTATGCCAAGGCTAAGAATTACAGCAATTAAATCTACTATAATACCAATGTTAAAAAGAGTTGCTTGAGCAAAAATACCACCCAATAGCGCAGTGACACCGTATGAAACATAAAAAATTGCGTTCTCGATAGAATTGTACTGCACAAGTTTTTTCTCATTAACATGTGCAATATAGATTGCTTCAAACGATCCACTTAAACAGGCCACAGCTATACCTTTAGAAACAAACGTTACCACTAAGAGTACGAAGCTTTGCTCGTTAAGAAGCAAAATGTAGTATAAGGCCATAAAACCAAGACCCAGTAGACCAACAAAACGATGTCCAAAGCTATCGCTTATTAACCCACTAGGAACTTCAAGGATAAGCCTGCAAACTTGATAGACCAAAATACCTAAAGAAACTGTAGCAACACTAAATCCTACCTGGGAAAGATAGAGTGTCAAAAAATACAGACGTTTTAATTAAAATTTTTTAACACGCTGATATTAAAATCATACATCCAGTCAGTAAAAGATTCCATCATGCATTTGCTCACAAGTACCCCACGCGTTGCGCATTTGAGCACTCGTGTATCTTTGTCTTCGCGCGCATCTATATAGTATGTAGGGTTAGTTGCAGTAATTGAAATAAGATACACATTAAGAAACGGTACTTTTTTACCGAGACCTTTTGAATGTCTTTAACCGTGTACGTAAGATTTATTGTAGGATGACCGTTGCCAGAGGGTGCAAATACTTTTACAGACCCATCTCTATGAATTTCAACTGCTCGTCCTGAACAAAAGAGATTAAACCACATAAGAAAAATAATGATGGGTATCCAAATTATGGCGATAACAGCAGCAGTTAAATCCGTAGCATCAAAAAGATTAAAGGTTTGTCCCATAGAAAGAATTCCAAAAGGCAACAAAAAGCCCAACAAGGTAAGCATAAACAACACGAGATTCATTCGTTTGGAACATGTAAGAACCATACGTGCCCTACCCCTCTTACAAAGTTTTGAGCTTACACTCAAATTTAAGCACTTGCACTTGCCAATCTTGTGCTTGAGCAAAGTATGAATGCCACTGATTAGCGTTCTTTACTCGCCAATCAACGCGCGCTCCAAAACCACCTTCGAGTGTCTGAGCTGCAATTTTGAATGAAGAATCTGTCTTCAAGCCAGGCCAGCGTACCTCTGCAATTTTGGGATGTGCCTGCAAGTACGAAGCAACTATGCTTGCAGCATCACTAAGCTTACGCCATTGCGTACATGCCGATTTTTGGTAGCTGTCTAGCTCATCTGTCGATAAACGCACAGCACCCGCAGCTTCTAATTGCTCGCATAGGTTTAAGCCCTCCCCTGCCAACAGCACGATAACTTGATTGGGAATATCAGCAGCGACAATTGTTACATCTGCCCCTAAGCGCGCAACAGGTACACCCGTTAAAGCCCCAAAACCCAACTCGCGCAGGTCATACAAAGCAAGTTTATCTTGCTTATGAACCTCAGCAATGTCGGTACGTACATCTGCACAATATAAAGGCAAGCCCCCCAAAGCTGTGCAACTACACAGATGAGGAGCTTGCAGAAATTGCGTTATTGCTGGTAAAGCCAATATGTAAGCACAAAAATGATTCAACTACATCCTTACTTGTACGAACACCTAAGTGCTCATCTCAACGTTGAAGCTTAGCTACGTTCAGAGATCTCTTCCTTAATGGCAGCAATAAATTCTTCCATCGAAGTTTGATGTGTCTCATTAGAGCGGTCACGAACAGAGATATTGCCTGCCTCGACTTCTTTCTCGCCCAAAATGAGCATGTAAGGAACGCGATCGATAGAGCGAGCTTCACGGATTTTATAACCTATCTTCTCGTCACGATTGTCTACCTTAACGCGCACACCAGCAGCACGGAGTTGAGAAGCAACCTCATTGGCATATTCGCGGGTCTTCTCGGAAACAGGAAGCACCTTGACTTGTAGCGGAGACAACCAGGTTGGGAACTTACCCGCATACTGCTCTATGAGCATACCAATAAAGCGCTCAAAAGAACCAAAGCCAGCACGGTGAATCATAATAGGACGCTGCTTGGAGCCATCGGATGCCGTGTACTCAAGCTCAAAGCGCTCAGGCAATTGGAAGTCAAGCTGAATAGTGCCACACTGCCAGGTACGACCAAGACAATCCTGCAAATGGAAGTCAATCTTGGGACCATAAAAAGCACCGTCACCCTCATTTACAATGTACTCAGCACCCATAGAATCTAAAGCATCGCGCAAACCCTGCTCAGCACGCTCCCAATCTTCATCTGAACCCATGGAGTCCTCAGGACGGGTGGAAAGCTCAATGCGATATGGGAAGCCAAACTGAGCATAATAGGTAGTAATAAGGTGAGCCGTATCCATTACCTGCTCGGTAATTTGATCAGGCATAATAAACAAGTGGGCATCGTCCTGCGTAAACTCACGCACACGGAACAAACCATGCAAGGCACCCTTAAGCTCATGACGGTGATCAAGACCAGCCTCTGCAAGCTTGAGAGGCAAATCACGGTAACTACGAGGACGATTCTTGTACACCAAACAAGCACCTGGGCAGTTCATTGGCTTGATAGCGTACTGCTCATCATCAATGACAGTGGTGTACATATTGTCTTTGTAGTGGTCCCAATGACCAGAAGTCTCCCACAGGGTACGAGACAGGATAATAGGCGTCTGAACCTGCTCATAGCCATAGGCATCCTGCATCTCTTGCCAATACTGCATAAGAGCATTGCGTACACGCATACCATTGGGTAGCCAGAAGGGAAATCCGGGGCCAGCCTCGGACATCATAAAGAGGTCCATCTCGCGGCCAATCTTGCGGTGGTCGCGCTTCTCGGCCTCTGCCAAAAGCTCCTCATACTGAGCAAGCTCTTCCTTGGTGCGGAACGCTACACCGTTAATGCGGGTGAGCATCTTATTGTCTTTATCGCCCTTCCAGTAGGCACCAGAAACACCTGTGAGCTTAAAGGCTTTGAGCGCTTTGGTATACATAATGTGAGGGCCAACGCACATATCTACGTACTCGCCCTGCTTGTAGAAGGTAATGCGAGCGTCCTGAGGCAAATCATCAATATGCTCTACCTTGTACTTCTCACCACGTTCCTGCATATGAGCAATGGCTTCTGCGCGGGGTAGCTCATACGTCTCAAACTTAAGGTTTTCCTTGCAAATCTTGCGCATCTCTGCCTCAATAGCAGGAAAATCATCCTCAGAAATCTTTACGCCCTCGGGCAAATCAATATCGTAGTAAAAGCCGTTATCCGTAGCAGGGCCATAGCCAAAATCTGCTTCAGGATATAAGCGCTTTACTGCCATAGCCAAAATATGGGAAGCGGAGTGGCGCAGCACCTGTAGCTCTTCATCCTCGCTCAACTCTGCTACGTGACCGTCATTAAACAATGCCTTCATGAATAGATCCTTCTTAACTCGATGATTCACTCAAACTCATACACCATTGCGATACAAAAAACGCCCATCACGACAGAGCGTGAGAGCGAACGTATGGGCGCCTGTCCAGGGCAATCGATGCCGTTGTAGGAGACAGACGCCTACATAGTCTGAGTTTGAGTGTTGTTTGCAGACCAAAGCCTGTAACAATGCATAACGAGAAAACCTTCCTTTTGCGTATATACAGGTTTACCACATACGGAAGGTGTTGTGCAGCCACAACACCAAGTTTAATCAGTGTTTACAAAGCATGTCTATATTTGTTATCGATAAAACAGATAACGTGTTGGCATATATTACTACCACACTGACGGTTGTTTATGCCGTTGTACCTCTTTATAGTACTGTACATGAAAACAATGACGACATATCCACTGCAAATGCTTGCTCCGATGCAGATGCTCAAGCCCGAGCACCTTATCGTTTTGAGCGAAAGCTTGGTGCTTGGGCGTTATTGTTAGGTTGCTGCAGGCGTATGCGTGGAGCAACCCGCTCCCGTTTGTTTTGCACAGCTGCTAACCCTGAAAGCACTCTTATACATGATTCGTATTTCTCAGCTAACTAAAACTTTTGAAGGCACCTCTGATGTGCACGCCCTCAAGGGTGTCTCACTGGACATTAGTGACAAAGACATCTTTGGCATCATTGGCATTAGTGGTGCTGGTAAGTCAACACTGGTGCGCTGCTTAAATTTGCTAGAGCGCCCCACTTCTGGCTCCATTGAGGTGGATGGTGTTGAGGTGTGTAAGCTTACAGGTCGTGAGCTGCGCGAATATCGGCGCCGCGTTGCCATGATTTTTCAGGGTTTTGGTTTATTGGCTCAAAAAACAGTATTGGATAACGTCTGCTTTCCCTTCTTGGCAAGCAAGGGTGTGGTAAGCGCGCAAGACAAACAAACCGCACAGGACTTACTAAAACGCGTAGGTTTAGCATCTAAGGCAAACTCTTATCCTTCTGAGCTTTCTGGCGGTCAGCAACAGCGCGTAGCCATTGCACGAGCCTTAGCATGCAATCCAGAATACATTTTGTGTGACGAGGCAACCAGTGCACTCGACCCCGCTTCTACCGCTTCTATCTTGGAACTTCTCAAGGACATCAATAAAGAAACGGGCGTGACCATCATTATTATTACGCACTCCATGGACGTTGTTCAAAGCGTCTGTAACAACGTAGCAGTTCTTTCTCACGGTGAACTTGTCGAGAAAGGCAGCGTAGAGCAGGTATTTTCTCACCCTGTGCACAAGATTACGAAGCAACTTTTAGGCGTGGAGGACTGGCATGCATAACATCAGCTCATTTTTTGACGCCTATGCAGGTCTTATTGGTGCTGGCATTGTAGATACGTGTCTCATGTTGTTTACCTCTACAGCTCTTGCGTATGTATTCGGTTTGGTGCTTGGCATTGTGTTGCACATAACTGCACCTCAGGGGCTGCGGTCTCATCGCATACTCAATGCAATACTGGGCTGGATTGTAAATATGAGTCGTTCTATTCCTTTTATTATTTTGCTCGTTGCTGTCATGCCTGCTACACGCACATTGGTTGGTACTACCACAGGCGTTTTGGGAGTCATTCCTCCCCTGGTGCTTTCTACCACACCGTTTGTTGCGCGCATGATTGAGCAAAGTCTTGCAGAAGTTGACCGTGCTTCTATTGAGGCAGCTGTTGCCTGTGGTGCCTCGGTTCCCCGTATTGTAGTAAGTGCTCTTTTGCCCGAAGCATTGCCTTCTATTGTGCGCGGTATTTCCATCACACTTATTGCGGTATTGGGCTACACCGCCATTGCTGGCGCTGTAGGAGCAGGTGGTCTGGGAGACATAGCTATTCGCTATGGCTACTATCGCTATGAAGACAACATTATGTTTGTAACTGTTGCCCTCATGGTGGTGCTTGTACAAATTATTCAATCTACCTGTGATGGTATTGCTCATGCTATCGACCATCGTAAGTAGCGTATACCTCGTCTGTACTCACCACAACCTTTGACAAAGTTCTTGTCAAATATCCCAATTTGGAATATTTCTTTTCTCTTTTTAGTTCTATTTTAAGGAGCAAACCTATGATTTCTCGTCGTACCTTTATTGCCTCTGCCGCAGCTCTTATTACCACTGGTGCGCTCAGCGCCTGTTCAGGCGGCTCATCAAAGGCAAGTTCTGACACAAAAACCCTTACTGTTGCTGCAAGTCCTTCCCCTCATGCGGAGATTTTAACCAAGTTTGCTAAAGACAAACTTGCTCAGAAAGGCATTGATCTTAAGGTCAAGGAGTATACGGACTACATCATTCCTAACCAGGTAACCAGCTCTGGTGAGGTAGATGCCAATTACTTCCAACACATCAATTACCTCAACAATTACAACAAACAAAACGGTACTGACTTGGTGGGCGTAGCTGCCATTCACTATGAACCCATGGGCATTTACGCTGGCAAGTCCAAAGATCTTAAAGCTCTTGCCGATGGTGCTCAGATTGCTGTTCCTAACGATCCTACCAATGAGGGGCGCGCCTTTTTACTTCTTGCTCAAGAGGGACTCATTACGCTTAAAGACCCCAATAACCTGGAAGCAACTCCTGGTGATGTAGCAGACAATCCTCACAACATCAAATTTGTAGAGGTAGAAGCAGCGGCTGTTGCCCGTCAACTACAAGACGTAGATTTTGCAGTTATTAATGGCAACTATGCCATTGAGGCAGGTTTCCACGTTGCCAATGCTTTAGCAACAGAGAAACCCGATGGTAAAGCAGTTGAGCAGTACGCCAACTACATTGTTACCACGCCTTCCCATAAAGATGACGAACGCATTCAAGCTTTGGTGGCAGTGCTCACCTCTGATGACTTTAAAACCTATCTAAGCAAGACATACGATAAGGACGTTTTGCCTGCGTTTTAAGGCTACTCTGAGCAAGCTATCTTGAGCACCCTGTAAGCTGCGCGCTCATACTCCTATCTAAAGCTACCGCTGCACAAGTGGCTGCTTCCTTTACGAAAGGCTGGTGTCACCTTATGGCGGCACCAGCCTTACTACAAACAACCATCTTGATATATGTTGCTTGGTATATGCTGTTATCGTTACTTAGTCTTCTAAGACAGCTAGGACGTCTTCCGTGAGTTTCTCGGGAGTAATACGAGCTTCTTCAAGCAAATCAGAAGGCTTAAAACGGTCGTAAAACTTACGCTCAAAGCCACGCACCAAAACCTTAGTTGTGGTATCGGCTCCTAGATACGCGGACACACGCTGGCCAAAGCCACCATCTGCAATGCCATCTTCAATGGTAAGAATTACATCGTGTGTTTGTGCCAAGGCATCTAACGTTGCGGTATCTAAGCCTGATGCAAACAAGGGCTTTACCAATGTAGCATCAATACCAACTCCCGCGAGTTTCTCGATAGTCTTTAGACCAATACCAAAGAAATCACCAACTGCAATGAGTGCTACCCGAGAGCCTTCATGAACAAGCTCCCAAGCAAGCTTGGAATAATCCGTGCGCACACATTGATCTTCTGAAGCATGTACCACAGGACCAGCAGGAATAGTAATGTATACGGGCTCTGTATCCTGCTTAATAGACCAATCCACCATGGCAAGGTATTCTTCCACATTAGACGGTACTAAATGTTTCATACCGGGAATGCTTGAGACCATAGCAATAGAACTCAAAGCACAATGCGTTACATCATTACCACCAAATACAGACCCATTACCAGCAAGAATCGTAGCAGCATTACCATTGATGCTAATATCCTGAAACATCTGGTCATAGGCACGTTGAATAAACGTGGCAGAACTTGCCCATACCGGATGTGCGCCACCCTTTGCTGCACCAGAAATAAGTGCAGCCGCAGTCTCTTCTGCAATACCAACATCTATATACTGAAGACCCATGCGCTGGCGACGCTCGGGATTCATGCCAATCATCCCAGGTACCGCACTGGAAACAACCAAGAGTTTCTTGTCAAATTGTGCGAGTTTTTCTAGATGGTCACCCATGAGGGCGCCATAGCTTTCTCCACTATAGCTACGCTGCTCACCCGTTACTACATTAAACGGACTTGCCCAATGCCAATGCTCGGGGTCTGCCTCTGCAGGGCCGTAGCCCTTACCCTTTTTGGTGTTGAGGTGCACTACGATGGGATGATCAATATCACGAACCGTCTCAAAAATCTCGATAAGAGAATCAATGGTGTTGCCCTCTTCTACATAGATGTAGTCTAAGCCCATGGCACGAAAGACATTGTGGCCATCGGTACCATGTGATTCGCGCAAGCGCGTAAACTCGTCATACATGCCACCGTGGTTTTCTGCAATGGACATCTGGTTATCATTAAACACAATGATAAAGTTGGACGTAAGTTCACCTGCTACATCCAAGCCCTCCAAGGCTTCTCCGCCAGACAGGGAACCATCACCAATGACCGCTATGATGTTTTCTTTACCACCAGCAAGGTCACGTGCTTTAGCAAGGCCAAGTGCCAAGCTAATAGAAGTTGAAGTATGGCCTACCTCAAAGAAATCATGTTCTGACTCTGCAGGATTGGTATAGCCAGACACGTCATCATAATGGTCTGGATCAAGATATGCCTGTACACGACCCGTAAGCATCTTATGGGGATAGCTTTGGTGCGAGACGTCATACACGATCTTATCGACAGGTGAATTAAACACACGATGCAATGCAATGGTTGCCTCGACAAAACCAAAATTAGGTCCAAAGTGACCACCATGAACACTTCCGCGCGTGAGCAATGCAGAGCGAATTTCTTGTGCAAGCATAGGCAATTCTTCTTGAGGAAGCTCTTTGACATCTTGGGGACCATGAATGTTTTCAATAATCATGTAAGGTTTCCCGCCTTTCAAATTACATTGCCATCTATAGACGTGCCGAAAGTAGTCTTCCCGTATTTATGTCATCACAAGCTCATATCACAAAGATGCAACAATCCTCCGTACTAGCTAAAAACAAATCGGGCTAGAAGAAAACCTTCTAGCCCGAGAGAGGGAACTCTTGTATGTAAGGCTCTACTTACACTGCAGAGCCTTTTCTTATCCGTAGAGAAACCCGATATGATAAGGAATTACTAACCTTATTTATCGGATTTACGACGCCTTGCCAGGAAGAATAAGCCGCTGCCCGCCAAAATTGCAGCAATCAGAGCAATGATGACATTATGAATAGTGTCATTATTCTCAGTCTTTGCAACGCTATTGGTGCTGTTTGCCTGAGAGCTGGTTTGGGGCTTATTGGTATCCTTCTTCTCAGAAGGCTTGGAAGCGCTCTTGTCCTGAACAGAAGGAGTGGCTGCTTCTGGAGCTGCAGGTGCTGTAGGAGCTGTAGGAGCTGTAGGAGCTGCAGAAGCCGCGCTATTGGACGGCATACCAGTGTTACTTGCTTGGGCTACGCCATAACGTGCCATATGCTTAGGAACCTTTACGGCAGCCTTCTTTGTAGCCGTACGAGAAGGACTTGAAGCTGCAGGTTTAGTAGCAGTAGTGCCATTCTTGATAGTCGTACTTGGCTTGGAAGGTGTAACGGGAGGTTTAGGCATCAAGCGGTTAACCTGATCTTGCGCCCAAGCCTGATCTGCTAACACCTCTACAAGATAACGTCGTGCCTCATCAAACAAAATTGTCGCATCAGCAAGCTCAGTCTGAGCAACTTTGTGCTCATGCTTAGCAGCATCAGCCTTAAGGCGATTCATGCGCAGCGTCTTAACAAGGTTATTGATATTTTCAAACGCCGTGGGATTGTCCCCGTCTGTGCTCTTTGCAGTATTCCAATCCAATGATGCAACACGAGCTACCGCAGCTTTTGCAGCTTTGACCTGCTCGCCTACTGCAGCTTGCTGCTTGTTAGCGTCCTCAAGTGCAGACTGTTTCTTAGTAAGCTCCGCACTTGCAGCCGCAAGCTTCTTTACAGCTTCTTCTACCTGAGCAGAGGCCTTTGCAAGACGATTATTAGCAGAAGCCAGCTCATCACGCTGCTTGGCAAGAGCAGTAAGCTCGGCCTGCAAGCTCTTCTTCGCAGCATCCAAATCAGAAGCCGCCTTTTCAGCGCTCTTAGCAGCCTGGGTGTACTTATCATCATCCTTTATTGCCGCTTCACACTGAGCTGACAGCTCATCACGCTGCTTTTTAAGCTGCTGTATTTCAACCACATGACGCTCATACTCCTTAAGAGCATTGTCGTATTCCTTCTGAAGCTCTTGCACCGCATTGTCAGCAGCGCCAAGCTTCTTCTGAGCCTCATCACGCTGAGCAAGAGCAACCTTAAGCTGCTGGTCTGCCTTCTGCTGGTTTGCACGATCCTGCTTCACGAAGCCTTCTTGCTTGGCAAGATCTTGCTGAGCATTCTCATGGTTCTGAACAGCCTTCTTGAGCTGATCGCGAAGCTGAGAAAGATTCTCTTGTGCAGCCTTAAGTTGGGCTTGTTGCTTATCCATACGAGACTGTAAAGAATTACAACTCTTAGCTGCAGACTCTTCTTGCTTAGTAAGATTGGCAACTTCTTCGTTTGTAGTACGAGCAAGGTTGTCATATTCAGTCACTTTATTCCGAGCGAGTGACTTTTCAGACTCCTTGGTCTTAATTTGTGTATTAACCTCGGCAATCTGCTGATCAAGCTTCTTAATTGCTTCCTTAGTCTCACTGGTTCCAGCATTAGCGCTCTTCTTGAGCTCATCACGCTGTTTGGTCAAAGCATCGCGCTTAGCCCACAAATCTTGAAGATCACGATCTGCCGTTGAAGCTTTTGCCTGTGCTTGTACAAGCTTCTTTTTAGCGTCCTCATGCCTTTGCTGAGCATCTTGCAAAGAAGCCTGAAGATTTGCCCAACGCTCATCTGCTCCCACAAGCCCATCGCGCAGCTGCTCGATTGCTTCCTGTGCTTTTGCAATCTCTGCCTCTTGGTTCTTAACCTGCTGAGTAGCCTGCTCAAGCTCCGTTTTGCGCTTGTCGGCCATTGCTTTTGAATCGCCCAGCACCCATTCACTTTGATCAAGCTTTTGCTTTGCCTGTGCAAGCTCTGCCTCACGCTGTTGAACAAGCTTCTTTGCCTCATCAAGCTGCTTTTGAACCTCTGGATTTTGCTGAGATCCTGCCTTTGCCTTTGCCTCGTCTAAAAGCTTTTTCAGTCGTTCGGCAGAATCCTTTGCCTCATTGCCTGCCGTTTCAGCGGATTGTAATTTACTAGTAGCCTCTGCAAGATCATCCTGCTTTTGCAGGCGTGTTAAACGTGCTTGGTTGGCAGCTTTTTGAGTAGCGTAGCGTTGAGTTACCGCAGCCTGATGCTCTTGCGTTTTCTTCGCAAGCTCTTGTTCCTTAGTGGCAATTTGTGCCTTCAAGTCATCAAGCTTCTGAGTGCCCGCTGGATTATCTTTCTGAGCAGCCGCTAATTCCTTGTCTGCCTTCTGCTTTTCTTGCTGAGCCTGCTGTTGTTGCTTCTGGGCCTGAGTAAGCTGTGTGTGTGCGTCTTCTACAGCCTTCTTGCTTTTTCCCGCAGCTGCACTAGATTCAGAAAACTGCTTGTTGGCAGCATCCTTGAGCTCCTTAACAGCTGCTTCACCGGCTTTGTCAGCAGAATCAACAGCTTTGTCAGCAGAATCAGCCTTTGCTGCTTTGGCTTTCGCTTCAGCAACAGCACTATTATAGATACGCTGAGCACCCTTTACGCCTGCTTGTGCAGCAGCGCTAAAATCTTTTGCCTCATCCAAAGTAGCTTGAGCCTCTGCCAAATTCTTAGCAGGCACGCGATTAATACGTGTTTTAGGGGCATCAGAATCAGTTACGGAGGCAACAGTCGAAGTTGGTACCGTAGAAGCAACCGTAGTATCGCCCTGTGCAAAAGCACCAGTTGGCAAGGACGATAGTACCGTAATTGCGCTTGTTGCAACGGCAACTACCTGCGTAGACTTCTTCATTTTCTTACTCAAGATCAATCCATCCTTACATCTCATGCATCATATACGTTATTGCATATTTCTTCGTATCGCTTGCCCTGATTCGAATTATTTTCTAATTCAAGTCAAAAACAGTCTATAGAGGATAACATGTAACGTTGTTACTGGTATATAAGTTTGATTATTTTTTGAGTACATACACTAGAACTACAAAAAATTGAACTTATGAAGATTATATACACTACCTTTTGATTGCGTTTATATGTATTTTTTTCTTATGAACAATAGTTTTATCTTTGTTTTCCTGTGTGATATACCACTATTACAAGTAACAGTGGTATTTTGCAGTACAAAACGGTACACGTTCGTCCAAATTGTCAGCTAGATAAAACAAAGTCACTTACACGACTTATAAAAATGCCGAGAAAATCTTCTCGGCATTGCGTTTCTATATTGTATAAAGCTCTGTTAGTTAAAACTGTAATAACAAAACTACACTAGTACTGATTTGCAAAAACTGATGTGCAAAACAAGCACATGCAGTACGTCCTCGTTCAAAAAGCAAGCTCCCCTATTGGATACGTGTACGGCAGTAAGGACATACCTTCCAATCCGCATTAAGAGGACGGTGACAGGTAGGACATACGTTGCGTACCTGCGTATTGCAGATAGGACACACAATAAAATCGCGGTCAATAGGCGTACCACACTTAGGGCAAATACCATAGTGAGAAAGCTGGTGCTCGCGCAGAGCAATATCAAGATCCTGCTCTTCTCGGTCTACTAAATAGCTACTTGGGCGCAAAATTACATAAGCAAGTAAGCCCACAATGGGAATGACTGAGATAATGGCCCATAGCCACCAGGGTTCCGCACCACGGCGCTGTGCATCGCGAATAACATACACAATCGACAAAACATACAGCATAACAACGCACGCGAGCATCAGATAAATGACCATGCGTACTTCAGGTGTAATAAGCTGATTGATAAGGTCAGACATGTGGAAGTGCTCCTTTATTGTACGGTTTCAAACGCGCGTGCGCGCTCCTCAAAGATTCTAGCAGAGATTACTCTACAAACACTTCTATCGCAGGATTCTAACAACTTCACCTACCAAGGTAATGGAACCACATGCTATCCATGTAGTATCCTTCAACGCTTCTACGGCTTGCTCTACCGTAGAGAAGACCTGTGCAGGAGCATGTCCTGCCTGCTCAAAGAGCTGTGCAAGTTCAGCGGCAGGCAGCGCACGTGGCGAATGTGTTTGTGTAACGCAAATCTGTGGAAACTCTGTAGCCAACAAACTTACTATGCCCTCCACATCCTTATCAGCAAGAACTGCACACAAAAGCTGTGGACGATCTTCTCTCTTTGGTGCAATGGCGCGCACAGCCGTCAAAAACGTTTGGACTGACTGCGGATTGTGACAGGCATCCACAAGTATAGGTGGATAGGAACGCACTAAATCAAAGCGCCCTGGCGTGGGACACTGTACAATACTTCGTTCTGCGGTGGATTCATCCAGCGCATGACCCAAAAACAGCTCTGCCAGTACAACAGCACAGGCATAATTTGCTGCCTGATAACTCGGTTTAAGAGCACCTAAACTACTATATGTTGCACAAGGTGTGGTTACACGTGCAAGCACGGTGTCGCCAATTTTATTGGGATAGTGCGTAATGTCATACGTAGCTTCAGCCAACGGAAGATCACTATGAGTCCGCAGCTGGCCCGGATTCATTTCCCCTTCTGCATCCTTAGGCTTAGCAGGACGCAATAAGACGGGCCTGACACCGGCATCTGTGCACTGATGTAAAAAGATGTCTTCTACAGAAGCTGGTGTTGCTGTACCCACGCCTAAAACACAGGTTCTACCAGGTTTGATGATGGCAGCTTTTTCCTTTGCAATAGCCTCTACTGTGCTTCCTAAAATGCGGGTATGATCAAGACCCACACCAGTAATAGCAACAGAGTCAATGGACTTAACAGCACTGGTTGCATCCCAGCGGCCACCCATACCACATTCTAATACGGCAACCTCCACGCCCTTCTCGGCATACAAAACACATGCAGCAACGGTAAGCGTGTCAAACTCTGTAATATCATAGGGGCGCACATGAGCAGCTCGGCGACGTTCATTCACACGACGACCTGCCTCTGCTGCAGCAGCAATACCATGACCAAAATCTTGTGGGCTCACAGGCCTGCCATCAATTTCCATACGCTCGGTATACTGCACCAGTTCAGGAGACGTGTACAGCGCTGTTTTATAACCTTCACCACGCAACAATGCTGCGGTAAAGCGCGCGGTTGACGTCTTGCCATTAGTGCCTGCAATCTGCACGGACCTAAAAGCAAGATCAGGATTGGCCAATTCTGCAAGCATGTCCTGCACAGTTTCCAATAAGGGCTCAATACCAAAACGCAAGGCACTCTGGAGATGAGCGCACGCTTCGTCATAGGTAAAATCAGTTACAGCAAATGGGAGCGAATAGCTCATGCACCTATCCCCTTAGTCCCAAAAGACCCATGGCCTCTTCACGTGTTTTTGCATTGGTTTTAAAACAACCGCGCACCGCAGACGTAACCGTCTCTGATCCAGCTGCACGAATGCCTCGCACCGTCATACAGGTATGCTCTGCCTGAAGCACCACTAACACTCCTAATGGATTAAGGGTATCCAACAGTGCATCTGCAATCTGAGCAGTCAAACGCTCTTGTACTTGCAAACGGTGGGAATATCCACTTACACAGCGCGCAATTTTGGACAAACCCGTAATGCGCCCTTCTCGTGGAATATACGCAACATGTGCGCACCCCACAAAGGGCAGCATATGATGCTCGCACATAGAAGAAAAAGGAATGTCACGTACAATAACCATCTCTTGATTATCATGCTCGTGGAATTGTTTAAGCAAATGTTCTGCAGGGTTTTCTTCCATACCCCCAAAGAGCTCTTCATACGCACGCGCCACGCGATCTGGCGTACCCGCAAGGCCTTCCCTATCTGGGTCTTCTCCAATTGCTAGCAGCAGCTCACGTACAGCAGCTTCTACACGGGGTTTATCTATAGCCATACAACATCCTCTAGGCAATGCTGCGCTCAGCAGCAGTAACAACATGGTCAATAAGCACGGCGGTGGTAAGCGAGCCAATACCACCTGGTACGGGGCTAATCGCCTTTACTACAGGCTCTACGCTGGCAAAATCTACATCACCCACCAACGATTGAGTTGTTTCATCCCAGGTAATGCCTACATCTATAACCACTTGATTGGGATTGGCACCAACTGCCGAGAAACTCTGTGGATGTCCTGTAGCAACTATGACGAGCTGCGCCGATGCACACAGCCGTTCTGCTTGGTGTGTTTTAGAATGGCAAACCGTAGTTGTAGCATTGCGCGCCAACAGCAGCGCTGCCAAAGGACGGCCTACCACCAGTGAGCGCCCCATAACCACTGCATGGGTACCCTCTAGTGTAATCTCATAAAAGTCAAGCATACGAATAACGGCTTCTGCAGTGCATGGTGCAAAACCTCTTGGTTCATGCGCAAACACACCATAGAGTGAACCTTGCGTAATGCCATCAACATCTTTGTGAGGATTAAGAGCAGCACAAACCGCCACCTGATCAATTTGCTCTGGCATAGGACGAAATAACAGCACCCCATGAATAGCGGGGTCTTGATTAGCCGCTTCCACAGCATCAAGCACATCGTGCGTCGTGCAATCCTGCGGCAACACGGTAGTTTGTACCTGAACGCAAGCTGCCTCCGCACGCTTAAGAATACCGCGCTCATAGGACAAATCATCCGGACGATTACCCACACGTACTAAGGCAAGCGTAGGCATTATTCCTTCTTGAACCAATGCCGCCACACGAGAAGCGCTTTGTTCTTGCATCTGTTTTGCGACAGGTGCGCCGCGTAATAGTTGTGTCATATCAGTATCTTCTTTGTATTTATCTTAGCGTGAACGAGGAGTACGTATTTGCGAACACACCTGAGTTGCTAAGGCATGCGCACGAGGTAACCAATGATCTAAAATCTCGTCACATTCAGACTCAATGTGCTCACGCTGCACGTCATCTGCAAGGCAGCTCGTATTAACAAAGACATTGAGCGCTGCTGCTTGTAAGGCAGCTTCACACAACAAAGCACCTGTTCCCACATCAGACAAAAGCAACTGAGAGCAGATACCACACACTTCTTCTAATACCACAATGGTTTGAACAAGCTCTCGCATCATAGCCTGAGGCGCTCTTGTGGCATTAAGCGTTGCTTGTTGTATGTGAGCAGCACGTGTGGAATCAGACTTGGGTAACGCCCATACCTGTGCGAGCGCCTCTACAGCTTGGGCATCACAATCCACCTGCCGCATAAGATCCGTCGCCTGGTTTTCTAATTGTTCAATAAGCTCACCCAAACGACTGTTATGCTGAGAAAAAGCAGGTTTACCTTTAGTGAACGATGCAGCCATACAGCCCAACGAGGCCCCAAGAGCACCAACTAATGCCGTGACCGAACCCCCACCAGGAATAGACTGCTTTGAACCTACCGCACGAACATAGTCTGTGCAGCGCAAATCTGTAACACGTGTCATCAAAAAATTATCCTCCAGCACCTACGTGCAAGTTTAGAACAAACCTACAATCTTGCCATCTTTGGTTACATCAATCTTCTCGGCAGAAGGAATCTTAGGCAAGCCAGGCATGGTCATAATATCGCCTGTAAGTGCCACAATAAAGCCTGCACCAGCAGAAACTCGCAGGTTACGTACGGTAATACGGAAATGAGTGGGTGCACCCAACTTGGTTTGATCATCCGAGAAAGAATACTGTGTTTTAGCAACACACAAAGGCAGATTACCAAAACCCTGCTCTTCTAGCTGCTTGAGTTGCTTAGTAGCGGCAGGAGTAAAATCTACGCCATCTGCATGGTAAATCTTCGTAGCAATATCAGTAAGCTTTTGCTCAATACTGTCTTGTGTGTCATAGGCATACTGCAACTGGCTAGGCTCATTACAAAGGCGGACCACCTCTTTTGCTAGATTCAAACCACCTTCAGAACCTTTAGCCCACACCTCAGAAAGAGCCACCTGCACGCCGAGCTCATTGCACTTTTGCTCCACCAATGCCAGCTCTGACGGCGTATCCGTAGGAAATGCATTGATGGCAACCACCACAGGCAAGCCATATACCTCACGGATGTTTTGAGCATGACGCAAGAGGTTAGGCATACCAGCCTCAAGCGCAGCAAGATTTTCTTGCGTAAGTTCTGCCTTGGCAACACCGCCATTGTATTTAAGCGCACGCACCGTTGCCACTAACACAACGGCAGATGGAGCAATACCCGCAGCGCGGCACTTAATATCCAAGAACTTCTCGGCACCTAAGTCTGCACCAAAGCCAGCTTCCGTTACCACATAATCCGCAAGCTTAAGAGCCGTCGTAGTTGCTTCCACCGAGTTACAACCATGAGCAATATTGGCAAAAGGCCCACCATGAACAAACGCAGGATTATTTTCCAGCGTTTGAACCAAATTGGGTTTAAAAGCATCCTTAAGCAGCGCTGTCATAGCACCTTGAGCGTTGATGTCTGCCACGGTAACAGGCTGGCGATCGTAGGTATAGGCAATAACCATGCGTGCCAAACGTGCTTTAAGGTCCAACAAATCTGTTGCCAAGCAGAAGCACGCCATAACCTCAGACGCAACGGTAATATCAAAACCATCTTGGCGAGGCATACCATCCGCAATGCCACCAAGACCATCCACTACGTTGCGCAGCTGACGGTCGTTCATATCCACGCAGCGCTTCCAAACCACACGACGAGGATCAATACCTAAAGTGTTGCCCTGTTTAATATGGTTATCAAGCATGGCTGCACACAAGTTATTAGCTGCGCCAATAGCATGAAAGTCACCCGTAAAGTGCAGATTAATATCTTCCATTGGAACAACCTGGGCATATCCGCCACCCGCAGCACCACCCTTAATGCCAAACACGGGCCCCAATGAAGGCTCACGCAAGCACAACAAGGTATGGTGACCAAGCTTGTTCATTGCATCCGCCAAGCCGACGGAAGTCGTAGTTTTCCCCTCGCCAGCAGGAGTGGGGTTAATGGCGGTAACCAGTATGAGTTTGCCCTTCTGGGGTTTATCGGCAAGTGAGTGAATATCCACCTTGGCCTTGGTATATCCGTAAGGCTCCAGCATCTGCTCGGTCAAGCCAGCTTTCTTGGCTACTTCAAAAATAGGCAATAACTGCGCTTCTTGAGCAATCTCAATATCGGTCTTAGCCATGGCAAACCTTCCTTGGTGCTTTTGGACAAACGTGGACAAAAAACTTAGGGACGGATTACGTGCTCATTACAAACCACACAACGGACAGGAAGATCCCTGTTAGTCAGGCAATGCTCGCTGTCTAAGCTGTCAATACAATTGGGGCTATGAACCACACCCACACTAAAACCTGGAAATATCGATAAAAACCTGTCATAGCAACCAGCGCCATATCCCAAACGATACCCTTGCTGGTCATATACCAACCCCGGTACCAAGGCAAGCTGCTGTGGGTTGCTTACAGGATTATAAGCTGCAATGCCACCAAAAGGACGCGCGCCTGGGATTTCTGGATACCCCTGCCCTACGTCTATGGGAGCATCGTCATGTATAACGGGCTCCCAAATGCCAAAAGCGCTGCGTTTAAAGCCAGCGGGCGCCAAATCATCCTGGCAAGCAAGCTGTTCATAGTCAAGATGAGGTGCGCGCTCATACCACATCAAACGCTTTGTATCTGTATCCATGCGAGGAAAGACTACGTGTTTACCCTGTTGCCAAGCAGTCTTGATAAGTGCAACAGTAGAGACTTCCTTTGGCAAAGACACATAGGCAAAAACCGTACGCGCTTGTTGCCATTCAGGCAAAGCGAGTACCTGCGCAGTAATAGCGGCATCTTCTCGCACACGATCAGCAGCAACAAAAGATGAACGGCGCACGCAAGCCTCATTGCGCAAGGATTGCTTGCACTTTGGAATAAAAGATGTGCGCTCGTTCACCCTCATACCTCTTAGCTTACGTCTGCTACCTGGGCTTTAAGTGTTGCAATGGTGGCTTCAAGCTCTGCTGCCTGACTACGCTTTTTGGCAATGACTTCGGGAGCTGCTTTAGACACAAATGCCTCATTTGCCAGGGTTTTTGCAACGGACGCATAGGTCTTTTGAGCACCAGCAAGCTCCTTTTGAAGACGAGCTGCTTCTGCAGAAAGGTCTACTAACCCACCAAGGGCAACGTAAATCTCTAAACTACCATCTGCCACCGTTACGCTACCAGCAGGCTTTGTTGCATCCACGGTAAGCGTAAGCTCGCTTACGCGGCCAACGCGACAAACAAAGTCATGCTGCGCCTTAAGTGCCCCAAGCTCATCTGCGGAAGTTTTGACCGTAACGGCAAGCTCGGCCTTAGGCGACAAGCGATACCGCGCACGCGTAGAGCGAACGCTGGAAATAACACGACGAGCGAGCTCAAAGTTATTCTCGGCCTCATCATTGATAAAGCTTTCCAAGGAAGAAGGCTCGGGCCAGGCAGCCAGCATCAAAAACGAAGCATCATGAGCGTCCAAGCCAGAAGCAGGCAAAGCATCCCAAATTTTCTCGGTAACAAAGGGCATCACAGGATGAAGCATGCGCAAGCTTACGTCCAACACATATACGAGGTTACGCTGCACTTGTAAGCGTTGGTCAGGCGTACCATCCAACAAGCGACCTTTACACAGCTCAATATACCAGTCACATACCTCGTTCCAGAAGAAGGACTGAATGGAGCGTGCATACTCACCAAAGTCATAGGCTTCCAGCTGCTTGGTAGTTTGCGCAACTGTACGCGCCAAGCGCGACAGCATCCAGGCATCCTCAGGCGTTTGAGCCTGTGCAGGACCAGGCACATAGTCGCTCAGGTTCATTTGCACAAAGCGGCTCGCATTCCAAATCTTGGTAACAAAAGCCTTGGCTTGCTCAGTACGGGGTGAGTCAATAAGCTTTTTTGTCTTTTTATCTATGTTGGCATCAAACTTGACGTCTTGATTGGTAGTAATAAGCGTAAGCAAGTTAAAGCGCATGGCATCGGCACCATACTTGTCCATAAGTTCCATAGGATCCACGCCGTTGCCCTTTGATTTGGACATGCGGCTGCCATCCTTGGCCAAAATGGTGGCATAGATGTACACATCATGGAAGGGAATCTCGTCCGTAAAGTACAGTGAACTCATAACCATGCGAGCAACCCACAGAGCAATAATGTCACGTGCTGTTACGAGCACCTTGGTAGGATGATGCTCTGCAAGTTGGCTGGTATCATGAGGCCAACCCTGCGTAGCAAAGGTCCACAACTGGCTGGAAAACCAGGTGTCCAGAACATCTTCATCCTGGTGAACATGATGGCTGCCACACTTGGGACACACATCGGTGTCCTCCATCAGAGCATCCTGCCAGCCACAGTCATCACAGTAAAACACCGGAATACGATGTCCCCACCAAAGCTGGCGAGAAATGCACCAATCTTTAAGATTTTCCATCCACGTGAGGTAGGTTTGTGTCCAACGGTCTGGGTGGAAGGTAACCTCACCGTTTTTGACAACTTCTGTTGCACGCTGTTTGAGTTTATCGACAGCTACAAACCACTGCTCGCTGAGCCAAGGCTCCAATGTGGTATCACAGCGATAGCAGTGCATGACTGAATGCTCAAGATTCTCAACGTGATCCAAAAGCTCATGGCTCTCAAACCAATCCAACACGGCAGTGCGGCACTCATTGCGGTCCAAACCGCTCAAGTCACCATAGCCGTCTACTACATGAGCCGTCTCGTCAAAAATATTGATCTTAGGCAGGCCATGAGCCTCGCCCATGGCAAAGTCATTGGGGTCATGAGCAGGCGTTACCTTAACAAATCCCGTACCATAGCCAGCATCAACATGCCAATCTGCAAAGATGGGGATTTCACGGTTAACAATAGGCAGCATAACGGTCTTGCCTACCAGTTTTTGTTTATCTGAATCAGACGGAGAAACCGCAATACCAGTATCTCCCAGCATGGTTTCTGGACGAGTTGTAGCAACGGTAATGTACTCAATACCATCCACGGGCTCGGTAAGAGGATAGCGCAAATACCACAGATGACCTTTCTCATCACGATATTCTGCCTCATCATCAGAAATAGCAGTGTGGCAGTGGGGGCACCAATTAACAATACGCTTACCACGATAGATGAGCTTATCGTGGTACCACTCAACAAACACCTTGCGAACAGCCTGCGCATACTCAGGCGCCATCGTAAACTTTTCATCCTCAAAGTCTACCGAGCAGCCCATACGCTTAATCTGGTTAAGGATGGTTCCACCGTATTCATGCGTCCAATCCCAGCATGCCTCTAAAAACTTCTCACGACCAAGTTCCAGACGAGAAACGCCTTGAGCCTTAAGCTTTTTGTCCACCTTGGTTTGCGTTGCAATACCAGCATGATCTGTACCTACAATCCAGCGCGTAGAACGACCACGCATGCGGTTGTAGCGAACAAAGGTATCCTGAATGGAGTCATCCATTGCGTGACCCATATGCAAAATGCCCGTAACGTTGGGTGGCGGAATCACCACGGTGCAGTCCCCCACACCCTTACTCCGCCGATAGCAACCGGCATCAATCCATTTCTGAATAAGCTCTGGCTCACTTACTTGTGGATTGTACGATTTAGGCATTTCTTCCACGATACACTCTGCCCTCTCTTGGTGTGATTATCCAACAACAACCTGACAGCATAGCTGTGAATAAACAAGTATAACAAGCAGGATAGCACGCTGACGCGCACAGGTACGCACGCATGATGGAGCTATGCGTTTTACTGCAAGAAGACCACAGCCTCAACGTATGTGAGACAATAACATCTTGTTTTCTCATCTCTGGAGCTGTTTATGTTACTTGCCCTTATATCACTCTTTGTAGTATTACTCGTATTGAGGGTACTTATTGCTATTGTCCGCCGCTTTATTTCTTGGTTGGGACATGGCACATCCGTCTACCACATGGTAGGCGAAGACATGCCTGTAGAAGCCCAGTATGCTGCTCAAATTAGAGCCTATGTAGCACAAGCCGAGAAGACCCGTCGAGAGCATGGTATTATCGCAAGCTTACGCACGGGACAAAAGCACCTCTCGCGCGAACAGCGTGATGCTATCCAGCACTCGGTAGACCGTGCGCGTGAGGCCTACTTATCCTATATGAAACTTGAGCCTTACCATCTTGTTATTATCTTTTTATTGGGAAGCGTTGCGGGATTGATCCTCGAAGAGTTGTGGATGTTTTTTACGGCTGGTCTTACGCAAAGCCGTGTGGGTTTGGTCTGGGGACCGTTTTCTCCTCTTTATGGCTTTGGCGCTACGCTGCTTACCATGATTTGTTGGAGATTGCGCCGCCGTAATGCCAGCCCTATGGCCATCTTTTTTGTATCTGTGTTAGTTGGCGGGAGCTTGGAGCAATTTACTGGCTGGAGCATGGAAACGTTTTTCCATGCTTCTAGCTGGACGTATATCCATCTTCCAGATCACATTACCCAATGGGTTGCCTGGCGCTTTTTGTTCTTTTGGGGCGTATTGGGTCTTGCCTGGACGTGCATCATCATGCCCGATTTGCTCTACCGCATTGGTATGGCAACCACGCGTCGTCAGGTTGTTTTTGTATCACTGCTTGCCCTGTATTTAGCTGCAGATATCTTTATGACTGCCATGTGTTTTGGACGTAAGGTTGCACGCGATAAGGGCATTCCGGCACAAAACAGCTTTGAGACGTGGGTAGACGCAAACTACACTGATGATTTTATCGCCGCCCGATTCCAAAACCTCACTATTACTCAGGGACCACACCATGAATAATCCTGCACTAACGCGTTTGATGCTTGTAATGGGTGAGGAAGCCCTTGCCACACTTGCCCACAGCTGTGTCATGATCGTAGGCATTGGTGGCGTGGGCTCCAACTGTGCGGAAGCCCTTGCACGCGGAGGAGTAGGCAACTTTATCCTGCTTGATCGAGACACGGTAGAGCTGAGCAATATCAACCGTCAAGCCGTGGCATTTCACAGCACCGTAGGTCGTGCCAAGGTGGACGTTATGGCAAACCTTATCCACGACATTAATCCTGCTGCACAGGTGCATACGGTGCATGCGTTTTTGCCCAAAGCAGTGGAAGAAGTTTTAGATACCCTTCCCCGCCCTGACTACCTTGTAGATGCTATAGACACCATCTCTCAAAAATTGGCGCTCGCACGCTGGTGTCAAGAGCATATGATTCCCGAAATAAGCTCTATGGGTGGTGCCAACAAAATTGATCCCACGCACCTTCAGTTTGCTCCTATCGAGAAAACCACTATATGTCCCGTAGCACGTATTATGCGCAAGGAATGCAGAAAGCGTGGCATTCGTAAGTTGCAGGTTCTTTATTCTGATGAAGTACCCCTGCCTGCCCTTGGTGATGGTAATGGCCAAATAGATAAAGGCTCCATCCTTGGCACTATGAGCTACATTCCACCCATCATGGGGCACATGCTTGCCAGCCGTGTTATTTGTGACCTTACTGGTTTAGTAAATGACCAAACCAAACACCGATAAGAGCAGCTATGACCACTTCAGCCACCTTACAAACAACTCATCTGCCTGATTGGTCTTGCGCACCGTATGCGCTGTATGACATGCATCTGCATCTGGATTTGTGTGACAATCCTACTCGTATGGTTACCGACGCCCAGCGCCTCCATCTAGCATTTTTTGCAGTGCCTGTTACCCCACAAAGTTCCCAAAGATTTACCACACAGATGCAAGCTGCCAACAAAACCTGTGCATCCAACGTGCGTATTGGCATTGGTGCACATCCCTGGTGGATTGCGGATGGCTCCATAAGTCAATCAGACATAGACACTGCTTGTTTGCTCATTGCAAAGCACCGCTTTATAGGAGAAATTGGCCTTGATTTTTCTCCCAAGCATGTAGACCTTACTTCCAAAGACAAGCAAATTGCCGCGTTTACACAACTGTGTCATGCAGCCGCACGTGCCTCACAAGCAAACAAACAAAGTCGTGTGCTTTCCATCCATGCCGTACAATCCGCCCCAGAAGTTCTAGCCATCCTTAAACAAACTGGTGCACTGAGCAGTTGCAGCTGCATCTTCCATTGGTACAGCGGCCCCAGTGACACCCTCCATACAGCTGTTACTAACGGATGCTTATTCTCGATAAACCCTATGATGCTTGCTACCAAACGAGGCCGTGAATATGCCCGACAAATCCCTGTCAAGCAGCTCCTTACCGAAACCGATTTACCAGCGCCCCACCACACTAACCTTACGGCCCAAGAAATCGCAGATACGCTTACACAAACTATCAGGCACATCGCGCGCATTCGCAACATGGAAGCACTTGCGCTCCAAGCGCAACTCGCTCACAATGCTGCCAACGTTTTTGCAAGCGCTGTAGGGGGTGAATAAGATGGATATTGCCTATCTTTTGTGGCTACAAAACCTCCGCGAAGGCATTGGCCCCACGTTAGATAGCTTTTTTAACTTTATAACCTCTATAGTGGTAGGACCTGCTGCCATCATAGTAGTAGCAACGCTGTATTGGTGTGTAGATAAACGAGCTGGTTGGTACGTACTGACAAGTTTTGCCGTAGGCAATAACATCAACCAAACGCTTAAAGATTTCTTTTGTGTGCCGCGCCCGTGGTTGCGCTCTGCAGATATTCACCCCTCCCCTGCAGCACTTGGTGGTGCCACAGGGTATTCCTTCCCCAGTGGACACAGCCAAACCGCTGCTTCTATTTTTGGTGCTGCGGGTTGGTATTATCGCCATCTTGGCGTATGGGTGTTGCCTCTTGCTGGAACACTTATAGTACTTGCAGCCTTTTCTCGCAATATCCTTGGTGTGCATACACCACAGGATGTACTGGTAGGCATGACTGTTGGCATCCTTTCTTTGTGGCTGAGCTCACGGCTACTCAGCTGGATGGAGCAAAAAACTACCGCTCCCCTTACGGTTGCCCTCACGTTTATGTTTGTTGCACTTGCTCTTATGCTCTATACCGTGCTCAAACCGTATCCAATTCAGGGAATTGCCACAACTATCAATGTGGTAGAGATGCAAAAGGATGCCTTTACTACCGCAGGACTTTTAGCGGGTCTAGGCGTCTCTTGGTGGGCCGAGAAAAACTTTGTAAACTTCACCATTGATCGCTCTAACAAGCGTCAGATTATTTTGCGCGTTATATGCGGTCTTGGTCTTATTGCTTCTTGTTATGTAGGCATTTTGCTACCTCTTAAGATTCTTACACAGTCTGGTTTTCTTTATAAGTTTTGTACAGGCTTTTTGCTGGTAGTGGCTGGCATGGCGGGTGGTCCTGCGCTTACCCAATACATAGAAAAGCGTCAAACACAGCACACCACAGATGCGCGATAATAGATAAGAAGATTTCAGGGCAACTACAAAGCGCGTATAGCGCAACAAACATTTTTGAGCAAAGGATTTCTTAATGGCTAAGCTGTACTTTACCTACGGTGCTATGAACTGCGGAAAATCAACCTCTTTACTACAAGTTGCTTACAACTATGAAGAGCGCGGTATGCACGTTGTAGTACTCAAGCCCTCGGTAGATACCAAGGGTGATAACACCGTAATAAGTAGGCTAGGCACCCTGCGCACCGTTGATTGTCTCATTCACCGCGAAGACAACATGCAAGACGTTCTTGCCTCACTTTTTGAGAAACGCAATACCAAGATTGCCTGTGTCTTGGTGGATGAGTGCCAATTTTTAACTCCCCAACAAGTCAACCAACTGCATATCTTTGCACATACTAAAAGCATCCCTGTTATGTGTTATGGCCTGCGTACTGACTTTAAAACTGTCGGTTTTCCTGGTGCCACACGCCTGTTAGAAATTGCAGATGATATTAAAGAAATCAAAACTATCTGTTCTTGTGGCAAAAAAGCCACCTTTAACATGCGTTATGTTAACGGCAATCCCTCGTTTGAGGGCAAGCAGGTAGAGATTGATGACCAAGCAGACGTAACATACAAATCTGTTTGTGCTGATTGTTACTATCGCATTGCTGACCTTGCGTAACTAAGGCCGTCACAAAACATATCAGGATGGCTAGGGAATGTACTCTAAAGGGGCAGGAGATTGTTCTTTGTGAGCTGCCTCAAGAATTGTTGCTTTTTCCTGTTCAGTAAGGGTGGCTGTGCTATCAATCCGTCCGTTATACTTCCCAATTTTGGTCATCGTAAAAGTACTATCTTGCTCGTATATATCAAATCTTTTACTTACAAAACCTTCAGGAGCATAGTAGTAGGTTTTTTCTTGGTATTCAAAATGCGTAGCTGGACGCCACTGAACTGTTAAGAGGGCATAACTGCTCCAAAAAGAAGCAACCGTCAGACATACTAAGATGAGGTATATAAGCACACGGAATACTTTTCTTATACGCAATGTTGCAGTTAGTCTAAACATACACAGAAGCGCACACACATCGCAAACATCCGAAGCAATCATAAGGCCATTATGGAAGTGTGGCACAAAGGTGATGTATTGTATTAAAGAAAGAAGTCCAAACCCCATTCCCGCAAACACGGGAATAGCAATCTTAATAAGCAATGACCCTTTGGACGTAAGCTGCTGAGGTTGAGGCGTAGAAGTAGGCACAGACATAAGCAATCCGCTCTTATTGAAGTAGCCGCTCTATAATTTTTATAACACAGTAATTTATACCTAAGCAAACCTCTGCTCATAAACAAGAGCTTTATTTACAAAGCTCTAAGCTTTCTTATATGCAGCTGTAAAGCCACACAGCTGTGCAGCACAACAAAAAACCCTGCATAGCACTTCTTACCGTGCCATGCAGGGAATCCAGTGTGTATCTATCGTACAAACCGAGCTGTTGTAAAGTACTTACTTGCGGTTCTTCTTTGCCGTAATGAACTGTGGTTGCTCAGAGCCATCAACCGCGCCTTCAGTTACCACGACCTTCTCGATAGTAAGATCATCGGGAATGTTAAACATGGTATCTTGCAAGGTTGCCTCACAAATAGCACGAAGACCACGAGCTCCCGTACCACGTTTAAGCGCCATACGAGCAATGGCACGTAGTGCCTCGGGTTCAAACTCAAGCTGAACACCCTCAAGCTTAAACATACGACAATACTGCTTAACAATGGCGTTTCGAGGCTCAGTTAAAATCTTTACCAGGTCATCCTCGCGCAGCTCACGGGTGGAGGTAATGACTGGAATACGACCGATAAACTCGGGAATCATGCCAAACTTATGTAAGTCCATAGGCGTAACTTCACTCATGAGCTCATCTTGTGAGTCTTCTACCTTAGTGGCTACCTCGGAGTTAAAGCCCACGCCCTTCTTGCCAATACGATCTGCAACAATCTTATCCAAGCCAACAAACGCACCGCCGCAAATAAACAAGATGTTGGTGGTATCAATGTGAATGAGCTCTTGCTGAGGGTGCTTACGACCACCCTGGGGTGGCACGCTTGCCTCAGTTCCCTCAAGGATTTTAAGCAATGCTTGCTGGACGCCCTCACCAGATACATCACGCGTAATAGACAGGTTTTCTGCTTTACGAGCAATCTTATCAATCTCATCGATATAGACAATGCCTACCTGGGCACGCTCTACATCACCATCAGCAGCAGTAATGAGCTTAAGCAGGATATTCTCAACATCCTCGCCCACATATCCCGCTTCAGTAAGGGTGGTAGCATCGGCAATTGCAAAAGGCACTTCCAAGAAGCGAGCGAGCGTTTGCGCAAGCAGTGTTTTGCCAGTGCCGGTAGGACCAAGGAGCAAGATATTGCTCTTTGCAAGCTCTACTTCCTCCTCACCCTCTTCTAACACATCATCGCCAGCAATAACGCGGCGATAGTGGTTGTATACTGCTACACTCATGGCACGCTTAGCGTCTTCTTGGCCCATCACATACTGAGAGAGTTCGTCATAAATCTCGTGTGGGGTTGGCAAATTTTTAATGAGCGGAGCCAGCTCAGGCGCCTCTTCACTCTCGGGTGACTCTGAGACAAACTCATCTGCCTCAGAGATAATGTCACTGCATGCGGCAACACACTCATCACAAATGAATACACCGCCAGGACCCTGAATGAGCTTACGCACCTGGCTGCGTGACTTACCGCAAAACGAGCAGTGCATCTCTGAGTCCATACCCATACCGTCAAAGTCTGCCATTAACGCTCCTCGGAAGTGTGAGCGCTTTCCTTGCGAGAAGTAATGACCTTGTCTACCAGACCATACTCCATTGCCTGCTGAGCACGCATATAGTTGTCACGCTCAGTATCAGCATTGATTGTCTCGATAGGTTGGCCAGTAAAGCCTGCAAGCAAGCCATTAAGGTGCTCACGAATATACTTGGTCTCATCTGCAACAATCTGAATATCTGTTTGCTGGCCTTGAGCACCAGAGCTGGGTTGGTGGATGAGCACCATGGAGTTAGGAAGTGCAAAGCGCTTGCCCTTGGCACCAGCCGCAAGCAAAACGGCACCCATCGATGCAGCCATACCAACACAAATGGTAGATACATCAGGCTTGATGAAGTTCATGGTGTCTAAAATGCCCAAACCTGCATATACATCGCCACCAGGAGAATCAATATACAAAGAGATGTCCTTATCGGGATCTTGGCTTTCCAGGTGAAGCAGCTGAGCAATTACTAAATTGGCAGAATCACGCGTAACAGACTCCCCTAAAAACACAATGCGGTCGTTAAGCAAGCGCGAATAGATGTCATAGCTACGCTCGCCGCGCGGAGTTTGCTCGACGACGTAAGGAATGAGTGGCGTATTGGTAGGAGTGAACATGCAATTCCCCTTTCTAATGCACTGATAAAGACTATAACGACCATTTTTTTGACAGAGGGGCCGTGCATATATAGCACAGCCCCTCCTGCGTAGGTACCAGTCTTGAGTTACTTGTTGGACTTCTTGTCCTTCTTGGCAGCACGACGCTCAGCAACCTCATCTACCTCGGTTACCTGAGCGTTATCTACCAACCAGTCAAGGGCCTTATTACGCTTAATAGCTGCGCGAATTGCAGGAAGCTGGCCATTCTCACGCCAGTTCTCGATAAGTTCTGCAGGGTTTTGAGCACCAGACTCCTCAAACTCCTTTTGAATATCCTCTGCAGTAGCCTCAAAGCCCATCTTACGGGCAATAGCCTCAAGCGTTAGGCTCTGACGAGCGTTCTCATCTGCTTGCTTGCGAAGGTCAGCAATAAAGTCCTGTGCAGAAACACCCTGCATTTGTAGCCAACCATCCAAAGACATGCCCTGGGATTGCAGCTGAGACAGGAAGTTCTGGGTAATCTCGTTAAATACCTGATTTACATACTCAGAAGGTACTTCTTCAAGCTGAAGGTGCTGAGCCATCTGTACCAGAACACGGTTCTCCTTAAGGGTGGGAAGCGTATTCTTCTTATCAGACTCAATTTCAGACTTAAGGCCATCACGAAGCTCGGCTACGGTTTTGAAACCAAAGCCCTTCTCGGCAAGCTCATCCGTAAGCTCAGGAGTAACAGCAACCTTGATGGCGTTGAGGGTTACCTTAACGGCAAACTTGTGCTCATGAGCGTCCTCACCCTCACCGTGAGACTCAGTCCAAGAAATCTCCTTGGTCTCGCCCTTCTTCATGCCCTTGATGCCCTCATCAAAAGCCTCAGGAAGACCCTTGCCATCCAAAGCAAGCATGCGGTTCTCGCCAGCAAAACGCTCTGCATTCTCTACGTTCTCTATGTTGACATTAATAATGTCATCTGCAGCGGCGGCGCGGTCCTCTTCTACATCCTCATATGAGGTGCGATAGGACAAAAGAACATCAATTTGCTCATCAATCTCTGCTTCAGTTACCTCTGCAGGAGGCATGGTAATCTCAGGAGCATCATAAGAATCAAGCTCTGCAACAGGACGTACAGGAATGGTTGTGTCCACTACATAATCAGAACCTTCTACAACCAATACTGGCTCATCACCGTAGCTCACCTCACCTACGGGAGTAATGTCCAGCTCCTCAAGCATGAGAGGCTCTGCCTGACCAAGAAGATCATTGGTGGCCTGGCCAAGAACGCCGTCCTTGCCTACAATGCCATCAATAACAGGACGTGGGGTCTTACCTTTGCGGAAGCCTTGGAAGTTATACTTGTTAGCAATATCTTTGTATGCCTTGGCAACTGCCTTGTTTACATCCTCAGCGGCAACGGTAAGCTGTGCAGCAACCTTATTGTCCTGGGGCTCCTGTGCGGTGACGGTGATCTTCAACGTTCCTCCAGTGTGTCTTGAACCTACGCGGTTACAGCTGCAACCGCTTGCATCTGATTAAGTATGTATGCTGGTGCGGGCGAAAGGACTCGAACCTTCACGGGGGTTACCCACTAGAACCTAAATCTAGCGTGTCTACCAGTTCCACCACGCCCGCAACTAATGCATACAGCCTTGACATGATACCAGACAAACAAGTGTCTACCCACTTAGTTCACGGTCAAAACACGCGAACGTTATGTCCACATCACTTTTTGCACACCAAAGGCCGCTTCCTACCTATTCTTTGTACGAAGCGGCCTTTATTACACCATATTTTTGAACAGATTTTCTCGAGAACTGCCAAGAACTGCCGAGAAGATCATCTTTTTTGTTTGGCTGTGGTTTTTAGCACACGCCCTGAGCCATCATGGCTTCTGCCACCTTAAAGAAGCCAGCAATATTAGCACCAAATACTAAATTACCTTCATGACCATAGTCTTTTGCAGCGCTCGACGCAGCGGTATAAATAGATGCCATGATGGACTGCAAGCGTTGGTCTACCTCTTCAAACGTCCAAGACAGATGCTCTGCATTTTGGCTCATTTCCAAACCAGAAACTGCTACGCCACCAGCATTTGCTGCTTTACCCGGTGCAAAAAAGACGCCATTATCCTGCAAATACTGTGTTGCCTCCAGCGTGGTGGGCATGTTAGCACCCTCAACCACATACCGACAACCCTGTGCCACAAGCATCTGAGCATCCTCAAGAGCAAGCTCGTTTTGCGTGGCGCATGGCATTGCTACATCGCACTTCTGACCCCAAGGACGCTGTCCTTCATGGTATATCGCACCCGGACGAGCAGCCACGTACTCAGTCAGGCGTGCACGACGGACTTCCTTTACATCCTTAAGCGTTGCAACATCAATACCATCAGGGTCATATACGTAGCCCGAGGAATCAGACACGGTTACTACCTTGGCACCCAGTTGCTGAGCCTTTTGGGCAGCATAAATTGCAACGTTACCAGCACCAGAAATGCATACGGTCTTGCCCGCCAGCTCTTCGCCCTTCTCGGCCAGCATATGGGTAAGGAAGTACACCGCACCATACCCGGTTGCCTCGGTACGAGCTAAAGAACCACCATAACTTAAGCTTTTGCCCGTAAGCACACCAGACCACTCGTTACGCAAGCGCTTATACTGGCCAAAAAGATAGCCAATCTCACGTGCGCCAGTACCAATATCACCAGCAGGAACATCCGTGTTAGGACCAATATGGCGATAGAGCTCTGTCATAAAGCTCTGACAAAATGCCATAACCTCGCGGTCAGACTTACCTTTAGGGTCAAAGTCCGAGCCGCCTTTGCCTCCACCCATAGGAAGCGTAGTCAGGCTATTCTTAAAAATCTGCTCAAACCCAAGGAACTTAAGGATGGATAGGTTAACACTAGGATGCAAGCGCAAGCCGCCCTTGTAAGGTCCAATGGCAGAGTTAAACTCAATACGATACCCACGATTAACCTGTACCTGCCCTTTATCATCCACCCAAGGAACCCTAAACATAATGACACGCTCGGGCTCTACCAAACGCTCCAACAGCGCTTGACTCTGATACTCGGGATGTACATCCAGCACAGGCTGCAAGCTCACCAGCACCTCTTCTGCTGCCTGGATAAACTCTGGCTGATCTGCATACCTCTCTTTGAGCTGGGCAATTACCTCAGAAGAATAAGACATGGCATCTCCCTTATTTATGACCGTTACGGGCTATGACTAAAACAAGTATGCTCAAACATACGAACAAGAAAAGCATAGCGGTTTTATGTGTGCCGGTCAGGTATCCCCTATAAGCTCGTAACAAACTGTATACGCAAAAGAAAGTTTTCGTACATATTAAGAACTTTACAAGCATGCGGCTTGAATTACATACAAAGCTTGCTATACTTACCAAAGCGAATCGGGGTGTGGCGCAGCTTGGTAGCGCATCTGCTTTGGGAGCAGAGGGTCGCTGGTTCGAATCCAGTCACCCCGACCACGCGGCAGTAGTTCAATTGGTAGAGCATCAGCCTTCCAAGCTGACTGTTGCGGGTTCGAGTCCCGTCTGCCGCTCCATATGCCCTTTCATTTAGATGTATATCTGAGTGTGCAATCCCTCGCTTGTCGAGGGATTTTTTATGCGAGAGATTTTATTGAGCTTGGGTTTATTGGGCTTGAGCTTTTGCTTCGTTATCCTGAACCAAGCGTGCAATATGTAAGGTTAAATAGGCCAGCTCATTATCGGTAAGCGTTGCGTCGGTGCGCAAAGCAACAATGGCACTTAAAATGCCCGCAATTTTGGCAGCATCAGGAAACGCGTCATTGATTTCTGCTGCTATGGCATCCATTTTGGTACCCGAAAGCTGTTTGTTTTGACTAATGCGCACAAACAAGTAGCGCAAATGCGTAATAAAACGCGCCACGTTAATGGAAGAGGCATCAAAATCCATATTATAGTGCTGAGCTAATACATCAAGAATCTGCTGAATAATGCCAGTCATCTTATAGGTATTAGAAAGGTTGCCCTGGGCAAAGCTAGCATTGACCAAATGCAAGGTAAATGCCACGGCTTCTTGCTGTGGCAGCGTTACTGCCACCAAAGCCGCGTCGTGCGCCAGAAGCTCATTGATTGCTTGCACCAACAGCACACCCTGACAATATTCTGTTGGATATAAGTGCTGCACCTCTGCAGTAAGCGGATAAGAGAATGCATCGTTATGTTTAGCCCGTTCAATGGCCATAGAAACATGGTCTGCAAGCGCAATAATAAGCGCAGGGTTATTCTTGTTAACTGATGTAATGCCAGCTTGAGCACTAGCCTTTTCTACAATATGTAGTATTTCTAGCGGAATACCAGAAATGAGCTGTGCCATATGATCAACATCACGACCGTTAGTAGATACAAAAGTCTGAGCAACCATAGCCTCATTAACTGTATCACCAGGCTTCTTCTGAAAGCCCAAGCCGCGGCCAGTAAGGATAACTTCCTGACCATCTGCGTTGCGCGCAAGGATAACATTGTTGTTAAAGACTCGTAGTAGCTTCATGACCTTCTCCGCCAGATTTGCCTGTTTCTATCGTAGCCCAGAGCACTCATTCTATAAAGCACAAGCCTGCCACACAAATGGGTAGCAGGCTTGCACCGTTATAGCGAGTTACTTGGTTACCTCAATAATTGGAGAGGTAGCTGTAGCATCAAAATCAGTCAATGGTTTTACTGATGAGAAGTCCTGGGTGTTAGTAACAACAACTAACGTAGTGGTGTCATACCCAGCAGATGCAATGGCATCCAAATCTGCAACTACCAACGTATCTCCCGCAGCAACCTTCTGGCCTACCGACACCTTAGGCTCAAAACCCTTGCCTTCGAGCTCCACTGTGTCAATACCCACATGAACCAAGAGCTCCAAGCCATCTGCCGTATTAATACCAAAAGCATGACCAGCTTTTTGCACGACCGAAACCGTACCAGCTACAGGGGCCACAATGGTACCAGACTGAGGGACAATGCCTACACCTTCACCCAATGCTCGAGAAGCGAAGACCTTATCGTTAACAGCATCAAGAGCAACAACCTTGCCGGGAACGGCAGCAATAACGTTGCAGGTACTACCCTTAGTTACCGCAGAAGCAGACGTGGTAGCTGCAGCGGCTGCAACCTGATGGGGTTTCTCGACAGCAGGAGTGGAAACAGCGGCTGCGGCAGCTTCAGCTTCATCGCGAGCAGCATAGAACTCAGCGCGCTGCTCAGGCGTACGGTAGTCGGACACAATGACCAAAATCATGGACGTAAAGAATGCTGCTGCCAAAGCAATTGCATAGGTACTCATAGGAGTAAATGCAGGAATGGTAAGCAGAGAAGTAAATGCAAAAGCAGAGGTGTGGACACCGTTAGAAGAAAGACCCAACAGACCAATGACAATACCACCAACTGCGCAGCCTACGAGCATGCGAGGATAAATGCGCTTGTAGCGAAGGTGAATACCATACAGTGAGGGCTCAGAAATACCACCCAAAAGACCAGCTGCCAAAGCACCAGTTGCAGTCTGACGCATTGCAGAATCGCGATCCTTCATAGCAATGAACAAAACACCAGCGGTAGCGCCAAAGCAGGCAAAGTTCCATGCGCCCATAGGACCTTGAATAAAATCGTAACCCAAGGTATTGATGTTAACGAGCATCAATGCATTCAAAGGCCAGTGCAGACCCAGCGGAACAAGGAAGGGATAAATCAAAGGAATAACAATTGCAAAGACAAAGGGTGCCGTGGTATTAAGCCATGCAAGACCAGCGCCAATACCAGAACCAAGCCAAATAGAAATGGGTCCAATAATAAAAGCGGTCAGAGGAATCATGACAATCATCGAGAAAAACGGAACAAATACCATCTGAACATTCTCGGGGAAAATCTTTTTAAGACCACGATATACCAAAGCCAAAACAGCAACCATAATCAAGGGAACAAAAACCTGTCCACCGTAATCATTAAGCTGCATGGGCAAACCAAAAATGTTTGCTACATATGAGGTAGTGCCCAGCGTAGCGTTGGTTACAGAGGTGGTGTCATAGTTGGAGCTCAGGCTTACAAAGTTAGGGGTCATAACCGCCAACATAATCGTAGCGCCTAACCAAGGATCAATCTCCAGCTTCTTGGAAGCGTTATAAGCAATCATAACGGGCAAGAAGTACAAAACAGCACGCCACATAGCATCAATAAAGACCCAGCCACCAGGCTTGGAGTCCACGTTATTGAATGCCTGAACACCCAATGCCTCCATCATTGCAGCAAAGGCAATAATAAGCGATGCGCCCAGCAATACGCCCAAAATGGGGCGGAATGAATCGGACAAATACTCAAAGAAGGAATCGATAAACGCGCTCTTACCCTGCGTCTTTGCGCGATACTCACTCTTGACATCTGCGTTAGACTTGCCGCCCATCTTTTTCATCTCGGGGAGATTAGAAATCTGGTTGTACATAGTTTGCACAGCGCCACCAATGATTACCTGAAAACGATTACCGCTTTGAGGAACAGTGCCCAACACACCAGGGAGCTGTTCGATAGCGGCAGCGTCTACGTTAGAAGCGTCTTTAAGCTCAAAACGAAGACGAGTTGCACAGCAGGTAAAGCTAACAATGTTGTCAGCTCCACCTACAGCGTCCAAAATAGCTTGCGGTGTCTGAGACTTATCAGCAGCCATTTGAACTCCTTTCTTGTTTCTTGCACCCAGCTTGGCTTGCTCGTTGTTTGGGTTAAACAAAAAAAGACCCGAAAGACGCCTTATGGCATCCTTCAGGTCTTGCCCCAAACCGGGTAACAATCCTTCAATTAGATTAACTGTATCTTAAACATCGCGTTCAAATAATGCAATATCTTTTTGGCTTAATTTTGGTCTATAACCGTTAAGATAGTGGCGGACGTATTTGAACCACCGAATTTGAATCAAAAAGTACCGGAGGAAACGTTATGCCAATACCTAGGCTAGGACGCACACTTGTTATTGCTAATCCTGCCTCTCATAGTGGTAAAGGTGCTGCCGCCACCGACTTTGTTGAGCGTTTTTTAAACAGCTTTGAGTCCGCTACCGAGGGTTACACTATCCAGCGTACAACCGCCATGGGTGATGCTCGCATAATGGCTGCTGCTGCCAGCAAGTATCAAACCGTTATTGCTTTGGGCGGTGACGGCGTTATTCATGAGATTGTTAATGGTCTTATGGACATCCCCACCCAGAAACGTCCTGTCTTGGGCATTATTCCTATGGGTACGGGCAATGACTATGCTCGTACCTTAGGTCTGGCGCGCAATGCACCTGAGGCTGCCTTAGGGCAAATTATGCAAGGCCCCGTGCGCAAGATTGACCTCGGTAAGGTTAATAACGAGTACTTCATGCAAACACTGTCCTTTGGCATTGATGCTGCTATTGCGCATGACACCACTGCACGCCGTAGCCAAGGTGACACACAAGAAGGCACCGCCTTGTTTGTGACCTCCAGCATTAAACTCTTAAGCAAGGCCCAAAAGGGTTGGCATATTCTTGCCACAGTGGACGATACCACCGCCTTGGATTTGCAGGAGATAATCTTTGCGATAAACATTGGTCCAACCTACGGCGCTGGATTCAAAATTTGCCCCGCCGCCATTCCCAATGATGGTCTCTTTGACGTGTGCTATAACGTACGCGTTCCAACGATACCCACCATTTTGAGGCTCCTTGGCATGATGCGTGCTGGTTTACACACTACTTCGCGCGTGATTAACACCATGCGCGCCAAGAAACTCCATATTGAGTTTGATGAGGATGTGCCAGTACAGGCAGACGGAGAAGAACTTGATGGTCGCATCTTTGATGTTGAGTTGCTCCCTGACGAGTTGCAGGTAATTACTTCCCCATCATGCAGTTGGTAGGGTTGTAGCAAAGTTTTTGCAGCAACGTAATTGTGCGTTCACCACAATTGTATTTATGTAAGCGCCAATGCCAGTTGGCGCTTTTTTGTATCGCTTGGATTTTGTCCTATAGCCCTGGATTTTAGTGTCTTTTGGATGCGTCGTATCATTATTAAAATTAATAATGATACGACGTGCTCAGAACTTACCAAACGAGCTACGTTACACCACCAAAAGTGAGTTATAGGGTTATAGGACAACGTCAAAAAAGCGCCCACCAAAAGGTGGACGCTTTAGTTTATTTGCTATGAGAACAAGCAAACCAGCAGTAATGACTCCAAACTCAGAGCAGCAGCTCCTAAGCAGCTTTTATCGAGCAGCTTCCTTAAGAGCAGCGCGCACCTCTGCAGCGGTCTTAAGCCCCATTACCGTATTGGTAAGCTCATCTGCCTCTGCTTTGCTCCACTTAGAGATGGTCTTACGAGTGCGCAAGATGGAAGGAGCAGAAACAGAGAACTCATTTAAGCCAAAGGACAGCAGCACAGGAATGAGCAGGGGGTCTGCCGCAGCTTCTCCGCACATGCCAACCATGATGCCAGCTTTGTTACCCTCGGCAATAAGGTTCTTAAGGGAACGCAAAACAGCAGGCTGATATACCTGGTACAAATAGGCAACACGATCATTGCCGCGATCTGCACACATGGTGTAACCAATTAAGTCATTCGTACCAATAGAGAAGAAATCGCACTCTGCAGCTAAGTCATCTGCAATAAGAGAAGCTGCGGGAGTCTCAATCATAGTACCCACTTCGATGTTCTCGTTAAACTGGATACCAGCAGCACGAAGCTCGTTCTTGCACTCCTCTACCAGTGCCTTAGCCTCACGAACCTCATCAATGGTAGTTACCAAAGGCAGCATAATCTTGATGTCGCCAAAAGCAGAAGCACGCAACAACGCGCGAAGCTGAACCTTATACTGATCAGGATTGTTCAAGCAATAGCGCACAGCACGGAAGCCCATGAAGGGATTTTCTTCCTTTTGCAAATTAAGGTAAGGAATCTCCTTGTCGCCACCAACATCAAGCGTACGGATGATGATGGGCATACCCTTCATGCGCAACGCAACCTTCTGATAGGCAGCAAACTGCTCGTCCTCGGAAGGAAGCTCAGAGGCATCCATAAACAAAAACTCAGAGCGAAACAGACCAATGCCCTCAGTATCATGCTCAGCAGCCACATTGGCATCATCAGGATTACCAATGTTGGCAACTAACAGGACCTTCTCACCATCTGCGGTAAGTGTCTCTTTGCCACGATAGGCTTCAAGCGCAGCCTTTTCTTCGGCGTACTTTTTGGCCTCATTGCGATACTGGGAAAGCTCGGCATCATTAGGATTGGCAATAACAGCTCCATTGGTGCCGTCCACCACCACGGTGTCGCCGTTCTTGATAGCGGTGGTAACGTCTGCAACGGACAAAACTGCAGGAATCTCTAGGGCGCGGGCAATAATTGCAGAATGAGAAGTGCGACCGCCCGTCTCGGTAACAATGCCAGCTACGTTGTCCTTGTCAATATCTGCCGTCATGGAAGGCGTAAGCTCATGCACCACGACAATGGAGTTCTCGGGCAGCGTGGATAAATCTACGACCTGCTTGCCCAAAAGATCTGCCAAAAGACCTGTCCTTACGTCTGCAACGTCTGCTGCACGCTCGCGGAACAACTCGTCTTCCATCTGAGAAAACATAACGTAGTAAGACTCATAAGCATCGTAAACAGCCTGCTCAGCACACATGCCAGACTCAATGGAGCCATTGACCATCATCTTGATGCCATCGTCCTCAGCAAACTCAATGTGAGCACCCATAATAGCTGCTGCATCATCGCCCACTGTCTTGGACATACGCTCAATCTGAGCGTTGGTCTGCTCAACAAACTTAGCAATAGCCGCAGCATAACGTGCCTTCTCGGCAGTTGTATCTTCAGGTGCGTGCGGAGTAAACGTCAGGTCGGGCTCTACCGCAACCTGCGCCACGCCAATTCCAATGCCATCGGATGCATTAACTCCCTGGAACATGAAACCTCCCAAACTGTGTGTAGCCACACGAATAGCCATAAGTAAGCGTATTCCTTACTTTATATCCATAATAATATGATTATTTATGAGCTATATTCAAAAAACTATTAATTCAGCTTGTTGATAAGATCAAGGGCAGTTGCTAAGGCTTCGTCTTCACGCTCGCCGTCGCATACAATTGTAATCTCGGAACCAGTAGGGATACCAATACCCAATAAAGCAAGAGGACGCTTGGCATCCGCGTGCTTGCCCTGAGAAATTACCTCAATTTTGCAAGGAAAATCATACAGCGCATCAGAAAATGTTGTTGCCGGACCAATATGCAAACCGTTGGGATTGGTAAGAGTAACTGTCTGAGAAACCATAACGCTCCTTATGAATCCATCAATGTATCTAGACGACGCTCTGCCTTGTGCACACGGTCAAGAGCAGCATCAATCTCTTCTTTATGCTCTTCAAGAACTCCACCTAAAGATGCGTAGAGTTTCTCGATAGTTTCACGATTTGCAAGATATTTGGACGATGCGGTAGCAGAACCGCAGCTCGACGCAAAGTTAAGCGCCGTGTCATAATCTGCGCCTTCATCCAACTTGGCCAAGAAGCCAGCAACCATAGAGTCTCCGGCACCCGTAGCGTTAACCAACTTGCAAGGAGGAACCAAGGTAATATGCTCATTACCGTACTCATCCAGCAAAGCAGAACCGTACTTGCCGCAAGAAACAATGACGTTTGCGGCACCACGATCATGCAAAATGCGTGCAAAAGGCAGGCACTCCTCTGGAGTCTCTGGCTTCTCATTAAATAAGCGACCAACCTCATGATTGTTGGGCTTAATCAAAAAGGGCTTGGCGCTGAGGGCGCGCAGCAAAAGCGTACCAGGAGCATCTACAACAAAGCGAATACCGCGACCAGCTAGGTGATTCATAATCATGTCATAGGTAGTGTCTGGCAAGCTCTTGGGAATGGAGCCGGTAAGCACCACGGTGTCCCCCGACTGAATCATTTCCATGCGCTGGAGCAGCTCTTCCAGCTTGCGATGAGGAATCTTAGGGCCCATACCGTTAACAATAGACATAACAATGCCGTTGAGCTTAACGTTAATACGGGTATTGCCCTTGTCTAGGCGAACAAAGTTACAGGAAATGCCCTGAGACTGGAGCGACTCAATCAGATAGTCCCCCGTAAAGCCACCGCAAATACCCATTGCAATATTGGCTACTCCGAGCTCATTTAGGATGCCTGCGATATTAATACCATTACCGCCACAATACATTTCCTCATTGGAAGACCGGTTAGTGAAGCCCATATCGAGCGTAAGCGGATGCATTACATAATCGATTGCAGGATTGAGAGTAACGGTATAAATCAAGACGAACCCTCCCGAAGATTTTCTCAAGACTGTATACAAGTATGACGCATTAGGAGCCTTTTTTACACGTAAAAGTATCGATACATGCGCACAAATTGCAAAAACGTATCTTTAGCAGGCACAAATCGCTCAGGCGTGATAAAATCCCTTTGCATGCGCCCGTAGCTCAATTGGATAGAGTATCGGACTTCTAATCCGCTGGCTGGGGGTTCGAATCCCCCCGGGCGCACCAGCACACAAGCAAAGCCAGGGCTTCATGCTCTGGCTTTACGTTTTGGTTTACGTTATGAGCCTGTGCCGTGGCTATGGGTCTCATCTAGTCCGCGGGCGGATACGAGCAAATAAGCTCCATGGATTCTGTGGTGCTCACAAAGCTCAGCACGTCAATACCAGCAGGAACAATAAAATGGTCTCCCCTTGCAAGGACCTGCCCATTAACGGTGCCCGAGCCCTCAATAACGCTTACGCACAAAAAGGGCCAGTGGGCAGTAAGCTGTGTAGGCGTGGCAGCGTCCGTGGTAGCAGCTACACGCACCCGCTCTACCGTATAGCGGTCACAAGCGATCAAACGAGTTACGCCGTTTTTCTCGACAGCGGTAATAGTGCCGTTGGTGGGCGGCTGCTGATTGTAGTCAATAACGTCCAGCGACTGCTGCAAATGCAGCTCGCGCAGGCTACCATCTGCTTGACGACGGTCATAATCATACACGCGGTACGTCACGTCTGAAGACTGCTGGGTCTCCAAAATAAGCGTGCCGCCACGGATTGCATGCACGCAACCAGGATCAATCTGGAAAAAATCACCGGTTTTAACGGGGATGATGTTGAGAAGCTCGTCCCAGTTGCCCGCGTCTACCGCGCGAGCAAACTCCTCGCGCGAGTGAGCATTTTGACCAATTACGATAGTGGCACCAGGCTCAGCATGAAGAACGTACCAGCACTCGCACTTACCCAATGAACCGTCCTCATGCTCAGCAGCATAGACGTCATCTGGGTGCACCTGAATAGACAGGTCATCATCTGCGGCAAGGATTTTAACAAGTAAGGGGAATTGCTCGCCGCTCAGATTGCCAAACAACTCACGGTGTTGCGTCCATAACTCAGACAAGTACATGCCCGCATAGCTGCCCTTCGCCACTTTGCAATCACCCGCGGGATGAGCAGAAATCGCCCAACACTCACCTATAGGGCCATCAGGAATCTGGTAGCCAAAGTCAGACTCAAGCATGCGACCACCCCAAATTTTTTGGTGGAAAACAGGTTCCAAAAAAATGAGCTCTGGTGTGCGGTGCGTCGTATGTGCTGCGGGCGCTGCATGTGCCGTATCTGCCATAAGTACTAATCTCCTGTCACGCCAAGACAAAACATGCGGTGGTGTTTTGATTCCTTATAGATTCCTTATACCTTGCATGAGCACAAACGTGTATTAAGGTCTTTGATTCCCATGCGTCGTATCATTATTAATTTTAATAATGATACGACGCAACGCAAAAACAACCAGCAATTGCCGCGCAAAAGCGTCGCCAAGCTATCGAACTAACAAAAAACTCAGGGCCTCCAAAAGGCTCTGAGTTAGAATTCAAATGGTGGATCGTCAGGGGTTCGAACCCTGGACCTTGGGATTAAGAGTCCCCTGCTCTACCAGCTGAGCTAACGATCCATATTCACTTATGAATGGGGTGGGTGAAGGGTCTCGAACCCTCGACCTACGGAGCCACAGTCCGTCGCTCTGCCAACTGAGCTACACCCACCATTTGCCCACCTCAAATGGCGCGTGTATTATTATTGCAAAAAACACAGGGGATGCAAGTGTAAATCTGAACTTTTTTGCAATCACATTTTGAACAGAACTTTAACCTGCTTATACAACCCGCCTATACAACCCGCTTACAAAAGACACTCTGCGATCTGCACTGCATTAGTCGCAGCACCCTTACGAATTTGATCACCACAGCACCAAAATGTTAAAGAACGCTCAGGCCGAGGGCTTGAAAGGTCCCGACGGATGCGGCCAACAAGAATCAAATCCTGGTCAGAGGCATCCAAAGGCATGGGATACACAAGTTCATCGGGTTTATCGACAACCTTCACGCCAGGCGCCTCAGAAAGGATTGCACGCGCCTCTTCTGGAGAAATATCTTTCTCAAAGTCAATCGTAATGGATTCTGAATGCGAGCGCATAACTGGGACGCGCACACAGGTGCAACTCACGCAAAACTGAGGCAGGTGCATAATTTTGCGCCCTTCATGCTGCATCTTGAGCTCTTCGGACGTGTAGTTCTCCTCCGTAAAACCACCTATTTGCGGAATAAGGTTATAGGCCAGCTGATAGGCAAAAGGATCTGTTGCGCCAACATCTTGACCAGCGTTAAGTGCCCGATGTTCGCGGACCAGCTCGTTAAGACCAGGCATTCCCGCGCCAGATGCAGCCTGATAGGTAGAGACAATCATGCGCTTGATGCCCGCTGCCTGATGAAGCGGCCATGTTGGCACCAACCCAATAATGGTTGCGCAGTTGGGATTGGCAATAAGGTTACGCGGATGGCATGCAATATCTTGCTTGTTGATTTCTGGAATAACCAACGGGACGTCATCGCAAAGCCTAAACGCATGGCTGTTGTCTATGCACACAGCACCTTGCTGCGCGGCCTGTGGTAGCAACTCAGCTGCTTGCGTATCCCCAGCGGCACCAAGAACAATATCCACACCAGCAAAAGCCTGCGGAGTTGCCAGCTGAACTGGGTAATCTGTATCACAAAATCGAACTGTTTTACCCACAGAACGCTCTGACGCAAGCGGCACCAAACGTGAAACCGGAAACTTGCGCTCCTCTAGACACTGCATCATTTGCATGCCCACTACACCCGTGGCACCCAAAATTGCTACAACTTTACCAGCCATGCTATCTCCCTTACTCGCTGGTAGCACACACCATCTCGCTCTTTACAAAGCGCTCGTAAATAACGCGGATTGCCGTATTAAAGTCTTCATTGGTAACGCCTAAGATAATAGAAATCTCCTGAGAAGACTGTGTAATCATGCGAATATTTACACCTGCTTCACCCAATACGCCAAAGATACGTCCTGAAGTGCCCGCGCGACGGCTCATATTACGACCAACGATGCTGATAAGTGCAAGATGGTCCACCACCTGCACAGAATCGGGCTTCAGTTCCTTTTGTAAGTCAGCAACAATGGAATAAATAGTATTAGAAACATCTGCGCCATTAACCACAATGCCAAAGGAATCTATGCCCGTAGGTACGTGTTCTACCGACACGTTATATCGCTCAAAAACAGAAAGTGCGCGGCGGATAAAACCTACCTCAGTAGACATATGCGCCTTTTGGATATGCACTGCCGTAAAGTTTTTACGACCTGCTACACCAGTAATAAGGTGTTCACGCTCCCGCTCCTCGGCCGTCTCGCGAATCATAGTACCCACGGCATCAGGATTGTTAGTGTCCTTAATTTGAATGGGAATATTTGCCTCTCGAACAGGAAAAATTGCTTCTTCTTGCAAAACGGAAGCGCCCATATAAGAAAGCTCGCGCATCTCATCAAAAGTAATGCGATGGATGGTGCGAGGGTTATCCACAATACGAGGGTCTGCCGCCAAAAACCCAGAGACGTCAGTCCAGTTTTCATACACATCTGCCGAGAGCGCCCGCGCTACAACAGCACCGGTAATATCCCCACCGCCGCGCTCAAAGAGCTTAATCTTACCGTCAGATGTGGCACCGTAAAACCCGGGCAGCACAAAACTGCCCTTCTCGGCAACCGTTTGCTGCAACAGACGAGCTGTCATGTCCTGATTAAGGCTGCCATCATGATGAAAGCGGATAACATCTGTTGCATCCACAAAGGGCTTATCGAGAAGCTCGGCCATGAGACGCGCGGTAAACCACTCCCCGCGAGAAACAATATACTCCGCAGATACATCTTTAACATGCATGGCAAACTCGTCAAACTTTTGTGCAATGGGATACGTAAGCTTAAGCTCGCGCGCCAATTCCACATAGCGCTCTTTAATGGTTTGCAGCAATGCCGTGCAGTCTACGTGGTAGGCAATGTGGGCATTAACCAGCAGCAATAAATCCGTAATCTTGTTATCTGTGGCAAAACGCTTACCCGATGCAGATACCACAATATAGCGTCGGTCTGGGTCTGCAGCCACAATAGAAGCAACTTTTTTGAACTGTTGGGCATTGGCAACACTGGTGCCACCAAACTTTGCAACCTTGAGCATGAACTATATCTCCTCACGCTGAGCGATGGGTGAATCATCGGATGGATTAATAGATGGATTATTGGATGGATACGCAGCTACAAAACTCTGTGGATCTTGCAGACACAACTGCTGCAAAAGCTGGGAAGCTTGTTGTGCCGTAAGGGATGGCACAAGTTTAAAGTTTGTTGCCAATGATGAAGGAAGTGCATTGGCCACAGATGACAAAGACATAAACTCTGCTGGAATAGCAGCCGTTGTGCGAACCACATAATCGCTGGTAAGCAACGTGCAGTCATAGGTTTTATGGGTAGTAATACGGTAGACAGGATGCATACCTGCAGCACAATCCAACATGTCTTGTACCATAGCGTTGCCCGTTGGCAAGCTCCCAGCACCTTGCCCACAAAACGTAAGTTCTCCAATGGACGTGCCTATAGCGGTAGCACTATTAAAATTGTTGGGAACGTGAGCCTCCAACGCAGATAGAGGCAACACCACGGGCTGCACCGCCAGCGCATATGCCTCATTGGTAGCGACGCCTTGGCCCATGAGCTTAACAGCAAAGCCACACGATGCCAGCGCATCCATATCCGCACGAGTAAGCGTACGAATACCTAAGGTAGGGATACTAGATGTGCAAAAGACATCAAAAGCAATTGCCGCAGAAATGATGGTTTTATTGGCAACATCAATGCCATCAATATCCGCAGATGGGTCTGCCTCTGCATAACCCAATGCCTGTGCAGTACAAAGCGCCTCAGCAAAACTATCCTGAGAGTGCGCCATGCGGTCCAAAATATAATTGGACGTGCCATTAAGAATGCCGCTAAAAGATGATATGGCATCTATGCGACGCATTTTACGCAAACCAGCAATCCAGGGCATACCGCCACCCGTCGTTGCTTCTAGGTATAAGCCAACGCCATGTTCTGCTGCAGTACGAGCAAATATGTCAAAGTTTTGAGCCACAACCGCCTTGTTGGCGGTTACCACATGTTTGCCCGCTTCAAGTGCAGCCAAGATATAGCTACGTGCTGGTTCTATGCCCCCCATACATTCCGCCACGAGCTCCACGCTTGTATCGGCAAGAATGGAATCAAATGCATCCGTATCACGCGGGTCAGAAAGTTTTCCAGGGCGCTTAAGGATGTGTGTAATCTGTAATGTGGGACATGAGCTGGACACAATATGGTCCACACCTCGCCCTACCGTTCCGTATCCGAGCAAGGCAATATTCATGCGCGTTCCAATCGATTGAACGTTTCCAGTTGGTAGCCAAACACCCACAAAGTTCCTTTTACCGTTACTATATGCATAGGTTTGCTTAAATTGCTATAGCTATGGAGTAGCTTATGAGTACTTTTTACCACAGCACGCGTTCTACACATGAACTATTAACAAGTAAGCAAGCAATTTTACAAGGTATTGCCGCTGACGGAGGGTTGTTTATCTGTGACAATCTGGCAGATAAACGCGTGGACCTTCAAACCATTTGTAACAATAGCTTCATGCACAATGCCATATTGATACTGCACACTTTATTGGATGATTTTACGGCTCAAGAGGTAGAGAAGTGCGTGGAGGCAGCTTATGGCACCAGCTTTGATAGCCCCGCCATAACGCCTGTTACTCCTTTGGGCACATCATGGGTACTTGAGCTGTGGCATGGCCCTACCAGCGCTTTTAAAGATATCGCCCTGCAAATGCTTCCACAGCTTATGCGTGTTTCTAGGCATGGTGATGGCCGCAACGTCATGATTGTGACTGCTACCTCAGGAGATACAGGTAAGGCTGCCCTAGCTGGTTTTGCAGATGTTGCTGGCACAGGCATTACCGTGTTTTATCCTGAAGGCAAAGTCTCTGACGTGCAGCGATTGCAGATGGTAACCCAAACTGGCAACAACGTTGCCGTAAGCGGTGTTGCGGGCAATTTTGATGACATCCAAACACAGGTTAAACATATTTTTGCCAACCGCAAGTTAGCAGAACGACTTGCTGCTCACAACATTGTTTTATCAAGCGCAAACTCCATCAATATTGGCAGGCTCGTACCTCAGGTGGTCTACTACTTTGACGCCTATGCACAGCTCGTTCGTTCAGGAGCATTAACGCTGGGCGACCCCCTTGAGTTTTATGTCCCAACGGGCAATTTTGGCAATGTGCTTGCCGGTTACTTTGCCAAGCTTATGGGTCTGCCCATAGCAAAACTTACCGTTGCTTCCAACGCCAATGATGTGTTGTTTGATTTTATTCGTACCGGAGTCTATGACCGCCGCCGTGCTTTTAACAAGACCATCTCTCCCTCTATGGACATCTTGGTTTCTTCCAATTTGGAGCGCTTGCTCTACCTGCTTTCCAATGGCGATTGTGAGCGCATTAGCAGCTATATGACTCAGTTATCAGAACAAGGCTTCTATCGCATTAGCAAAGATCTTCTCAGCGCCTTGCAAGATACCTTTGCCTGTGGCCGCGCTGATGACACCCAAACACGTGCTGCCATCCATAAGGCCTGGACTAACGAGAAGGTCCTTTTAGATACCCACACCGCCGTTGCCACGAGTGTTATGGACGCAGTTCAGCCAGCTTGTGCATGCCGTGTAGTACTTGCTACTGCCAACGCATATAAGTTTTCTGCAGATGTGCTTGAGGCTGTAACCGGCACAGCTTGCACACGTTCTGGCTTTGAAGCCATGCGTGAACTGCAACGCCTCACGGGCATTCCTGCACCACAACAACTGAGCAGCCTGCATACTGCACAGGTATTGCATCCCCACGTATGTTCCATTGATGCCATGGGAGCTGTTGTATCCGCTGCGTGTGAGAAGAGTTTTTAATGGTTTGTATAACCGTACCTGCTACCTCGGCAAACTTAGGCGTTGGCTTTGACTGTTTGGGCATGGCCTTAAACCTATACGCACGATTTAGCTTTGAGTGCGCAGACGAACTGAGTATTGACGGCTGTGATCCGCGTTTTTGCACTGCCGACAATCTTGTATGGACCAGTTTTTGTAACACCCTAACTGAGTTGGGACACACGCCCTTTCCCGTACATCTAACCATAGATTCTGGCATCCCTCTATCGGGTGGCTTAGGATCAAGCTCTGCTTGCGTCGTAGCAGGCGTTGTAGCAGCACAAATCCTCAGCGGTCGTGCTTACAACCAAGCATTTACCTTAGATATGGCCACTCAGTTGGAAGGCCATCCTGATAACGTAGCTCCCGCCATTATGGGTGGGCTAGTAAGCTCGTTTACTGCTCCTATAGATACCTCCGCTGCCCCTGCCAACACCACCGATGAACGCTTCCAGAGCAAGGTTTTCTCGACTCACTTTGATGTATGCGCTGACCTGCATTTTATTACCATCGCTCCCCCCTATGAGGTGCGCACAGCAGATGCTAGACGCGTGCTACCCGCTACCGTTCCTTTTGAGGATGCCGTTTGGCAAATGGGGCGTGTAGTTGGCGTCATTGAGGCTTTAACCTCGGGAAATATGGAGCTTTTTGCGGCTGCCAATACAGACCGTCTTCATGAACCATATCGTAAGCAACTTATTGCAGATTACGAACACCTGCGTACCTGCACATTGGCGCATGGTGCTGATGGCTTTATGATTTCTGGCTCTGGCTCAAGCATGATTGCGGTTACCCATGAGCAAAAAACTGCAGAGGCACTTATGAGTGCCATCCGCAGTTCTTATCCAAACTATTGGGTACGTGATTTACGCGCAACTCAATCAGGAGTACAGATTAGCCCTGCTGCGCCATAATTTGCTCCATAACAAATGAGTCATCCCTTGTTGAGGTAGGCTCAGTGGCTTCAGGCACATGCTTCATATGGCGAGGCTTGTAGCTGCTCTTCTTAGTTGGCTGCAATACCTGTAGCCGTGTACTGGTACCACCATCAATAACACGCAGGTAATCATACTTCTTTGCATGTGCACCATATCGCTTGGAGCGAGCCTTTTCTTCCTCATCAGAAATCAGATATGCTACATAGCTTTTCTCATCCGTAATCTCAGGATGGTTAGCAGGAGCACGGAAGTGCAGCACCTCGGTGCCGGGCTCAAGGAAGTCAGGTTCATCAAGCGCGTCCATGTCAAACGCGCTGGGCATCGCAGAAGGCGCAGCTTGTTTGGCTACTGACGCGGTGATTGGCGTAGCGACCGGTGTGTTAGATACCTGAGCGTCAGCGGTAATCTTGCTGTTGGCACTACCAGACTCAATGGTGGATACGCTGTTGGATTTTACAGCCTGGATACCATCAGATGTAGCACAAACCATTTGTCCCGTAAGCTCTACGGCAGCACTCGCCACAACAGGCTTAGGCGCAGAAGACGGAATATTTACAGCAACGGAGCCGGTATCGTCGAGCTTCTCATCTAATGCGGCAAGGGCAAGCTCCCACATATCACGCTTGTTGCTTAACTCTTCACTTTCACGGCGCTCAGGGTACATGCCCAAGTCCAGGTGAGCCACACGAGAAACCACTTCTGCATGACGACGACGTGACTGAGCCTCTGCTGGCGTCGGCGTTTGAGGCTGAGGCACCGTTGGATCATCTGGCAACGATTCAAACAAGCTGCCACGGGTAATGTTGGGGCCAACGGTAGCCTCCCACCAAGTGGTTCCTACATCACCAACAGAACCGTCGGCACGCTCGATGATGGGCAAGCCGTCCATCATACTGCCACTAAAGCGAGCTCCCAAACGCTCCAGCAGAGTAACCTTTACACCCTGCTGCTGGATGGCAACACGCTGCTTATAACGCTGTGTATCAACATAGTTCTGAGCAATTTGCTCGTAATCACGAGCTGCGTGAGCACCTGCAACAGCAGAGGAAGTCGCAGCCTGTGAGGACTTCTGAGTGGAAGTAGACAGGTTGGATGAAGGGCCGCCAGCAGCAGAGTCTTCGGCAGAAGTGCCGGCAAAAGAGGTCTCGGCGGAAGAGGCCATGTCATTCATCCGATGCCAAATGACATCTTCAGTTTGCCAAGAATTATCCATAGCCGCACGTTGCTTACGAACAACAGCATATGTGACACCCGCGATACCTGCACAGATTGCCAAAGCAGCGGGAATAATCACACGAGGACCAGGTAGCGAGGAAATAGTCTGAGCAGAAATGGCCATAGCGGTACGCGGAACGCTCATACATACAGCGCTCACCAGTCCAGCATACACTGCTGGATGTGTACTATAGCGTTTCATATTCCTCAATACCTTCCCTGCAAGACTTGCAAGGGCGGTAACAATCTTAGCTACGATATAAGGTTAGTCTTGCCATACCAGCTGACCAACACAAACACAACGGCGTAGTTTGTTTTAAGAGTGTGTACCGTCGCTTGCTAAACCTAAGTTCAACATATCTTTTTTGAGTGTAGCGTGACTTGGACAAAAAACTATCGAGAAATACAAAATAGTAGGTAACTTTATAATTTTTTTGCTACAAACGGGCAAAAAAGTTCGGTTTTAGCCCTCAATGCATCACGCCATAAACGTTGTGTCATGAGTAAGTTCTCAGCGCGTCGTGTCATTATTAATTTTAATAATGACACGACAGAATCCAAAACAACCCACATCCCATCTTTATAAGCACCCCATTTTTGCAAGCGCCTCATCTTTGTACGCAAAAAACGGGCGCCCGCTACCTAAAGAGCGAGCGCCCGAACATTACTCTGTATACGTTTGTATGTCTGCTTATGCAGTTACAAGACACGCGCTTCTATGAACCCTATAAAGCATCCACGTGCTCAGCGTTTTGAGCCTTCTTAGCAGAACGAATGAGGAACTCCTCATTGTTGTTAGTTGCTTTAAGTCCCTTAACCAGCGAAGACTCAGCACGCTCCACATTGTTCATGTTGGCAAGAATGCGGCGAATACCCCATACAAATGGCTGTAATGCTTGATCAATGAGTAGCTCCTCATTACGAGTGCCAGAAGCCACGGGGTCAATTGCCGGGAAGATGCGCTTATCGGCCAGATCACGATCAAGCTTAAGCTCCATATTGCCGGTGCCCTTAAACTCCTCGAAGATTACCTCATCCATCTTCGAGCCCGTATCAATAAGCGCAGAGGCAATAATGGTGAGCGAGCCACCATTTTCTATGTTGCGCGCGGCACCCAAGAAGCGTTTGGGCGGATACAGTGCTGCAGAGTCTACACCACCAGACAAAATACGACCACTTGCAGGCTGCGCCAAGTTGTAAGCACGAGCAAGGCGTGTAATGGAGTCCAGTACAACTACTACATCCCCGCCCAACTCTACCAGACGCTTTGCACGCTCAATTACCAGCTCGGAAACAGCGGTATGATTCTCGGCAGGCATATCAAAGGTGGATGCCACAACCTCACCCTTGATGGAACGCTGCATATCCGTAACTTCCTCAGGACGCTCGTCCACCAAAAGACAAATAAGATGTACCTCGGGATTGTTGACAGCAATAGACTGGCAAATATGCTTAAGCACCGTAGTTTTACCAGCTTTAGGGGGCGAAACAATCAGACCGCGCTGACCCTTACCAATAGGAGAAACCAAATCAATTGCGCGACCCGTAATGGAATCCTTACCGTTTTCAAGTCTAAGCGGCTCATTAGGATAAATAGGCGTAAGGTCACGGAACTTGGGACGCTTACGAGCCTCCTCAGGCGTTAGACCATTAATGGATGTGATGCGTCCAACGGGAGGCAAAGATTTGTTAGTTCCACGAGCAGGAACTACAACGCCTTCAATATAATCGCCAGGTCGCAAGCTATATTGGCGAATCATCTGGCTAAAGATATACGCATCGTTAGGGCCATGCATATACCCATCGCAGCGAACAAACCCGTGGCCTTCCTTCTGGATTTCCAGCACGCCACAAACCTGCCTAAAGCCCTCAGCGCGAGCAGCTGCGGTATAAATCAACTCAATAAGGTCGGTCTTTTTAACGCCCACAAAATCAATGTCGAGCTCAGCAGCCTTAGTGCGCAGCTCAGCCACCTTCATCTCGGCCAATTGCTCACGGGTAAGCGACGGCTCTGCATTGGTGTCTACAAAATTGTTACGACGATTGTTATTGCGACGGTTATTATTACGCTCATTGCGCGAAGTACGCTCATTACGAGTATCTTTATCATTGCGAGAATCGCGGTCATTTTGAGCATTGGAATTACGAGAAGAACCATTGTTGGCAGAACCTTGTACGTCCTGCAGATTTTTAACACTACGACCAGGACGTCCTGGGCGGCGGCGAGGAGCACGTGACTCTTGTTGCTCTGCTGGTGCATCTGCTGTAGGTGCCGCATCAGCTGATGTGTCCACGCTCTGTGCTGCAGCTACAAGAGCTGCTGCTTCCGCTTCCGAGAGAGTCTGCGTAGGAGCAGGCTCCACCTTATTGCTCCCCTTGGTATGACGTTGCGTACGCTTAGTCATTTTCTTAACGTCTTTACCCTTTGCAGTAGTTGTACTGCCAGACGTGGAGGACGCAGGAGAAGTGTTTGCGGTGGCATCCGTGTCTGACGCATGCAAGACCTGTGGCACTGGCGCTGATGTAGCTTGCGCAGCCTGTGTAGCTTGAGCTGCCTGTAGTGCTGCAAGCGCTGCCTCATAGGCGGCCTTCTCTGCTTTAGAAGGACGACCACGGCGACGCTTGGGCAACACAATGGGCTCACCCCCAGCAGCGGTAATGCCCGCATTTGCCACCACAGCAGATGATGAGGGCACCATTGCTGGCGTAGACGCATCATCCGTTACAGCAGCAGAAGCAGCGGTTTTTTTGGTACGCCTCCGACGCGGTTTTGCAGGAGTAGTTTGGGTAGTCTGATTGATTTGGGTACTTTGAGTAGTTTGAGGTGCTTGAGATTGTTCTGATTGTTCGTTCTGGACAGTAGTGTCTGCCACGCTTTGTCTCCTTCAAATGGATACTAAAAATCAACACGGTGTTGATACAACTTGTGAAGTTGAAAAAGGAATAAGACTCAAAAAGTAGACAAGATAATTGAGCCATCAGCGAGTATATCATACAAGTAGTACCAATGCTGAAAAATACGTGACAAATACTTTAGCTTATGCGCGACAATGCTCTAGATCTATAACCGCATCGACTGTCTCATTAAGAAACTCTACATCGTGAGACACAATAAAGACAATATTATTCTTTTGTGATACCGCCTTAATAAGACGAGAAACGCTCAGCATGTTCTCATAATCCATGCCTGAAGTAGGCTCATCGAAATAGATAAAACGGGAGCCCTTAAAAAGGGTAGCTGCAATCACTACACGCTGTTTTTGCCCACCAGACAGGCTAAAAGGGTGACGTTCGCGCAACTCATACAGTGAAAGATCTTTAAGAAGCTGGTCTCGTGCTTGCAAATCATATTCTTTCATGCCAAGACAAACCTCACTTTGGACATCCTCGCTAAAGAGCTGATGATTAACATCCTGCATAACCAGTGACGAAGCAGCAAGACGTTTTTTTGCAGAAAGTTTCTTTGTGCCTAGAAAGATTTCTCCATGTGCGTACGCATTTACACCAATCATGGCGCGCACAAAGCTCGACTTGCCGCAGCCATTGCGCCCAATAATGCCGTAAATATTACCCATCTCAAACGTAGTATGTTCCACCCGTAGTCCTGCCGATTGTCCAGGAAAATCCACAGAGAGAGATTGCAGGTACAAGCTACCATCCGTTTGATGTGGACATGATTCTTTTGTCTGTATCATAGGTACTGCAAGCGCTGTTTTCTTTACATCACGCAATCCCAAGGCGCCTCGTTGTTCACCTGACCACGCCAACACATCTTGTACGCAATATTCCGTAACAGAACTATGCGTTACCACAAAAAACCGATCCACAATATCCATGAGGTAATATAAACGGTGCTCGGAAAGTATCAGCGAAACACCACGTTCTTTTAAAAGAACAAGCATGTTGTGAAACAAATCAATATACTGTGCATCCAAATTAGAGGATGGCTCATCAAGCAAAATAATACCTGTGCCCGCAATATAGCACGAAGCAACACACAGGATTTGCTTTTCTCCGCCCGAGAGCTGAAAAATATTACGATCGAGCAAATGTTCTATGGGAAACAGCGTCAACATATCTTTAAGACGCCTATCCATCTCAGCGCGAGAAACCCCTGTGTTTTCTAAATAAAAGAGTAGCTCAAGCGTCGTGTCTACATTAAAGAAATGGGTCTTGGGATTTTGAAATACATTGGAGATAAGCTGTGCAATCTCAAAGACTTCAAGTGTATGTATCTTTTGCCCATCAACAAGAATATCCCCATCTACGTGTGCTCCATCATAGCGAGGACCAAGTCCATTTATAGCATTGATAAGGGAAGTCTTTCCCGAGCCACTTTTGCCCGTAAAAACTGCACACTCACCATCATGGATTGTCAGCGAAATATCTTTAAGAATGCTAGAGCAAGCTGCTTCTTTACCATATGAAATAGTAAGGTTTTTTATTTCAACCATGTGAGACCTCCCACAAGTAAAGCGCCCATAATGCCAACAAATACGGCATCAATCAATTGAAACTTTACTTCGGTGTAACGTATGGACGGTGTGGGGTTCTCGATACATTTGACTTCCGCAGCTTTGGCAATGTCATCAGCAATAGTAGAACACATAATAAGAAGAGGAACTGCTACATGTTCTACATAGGCAATAGGATTTTTAAACGATATCCCCCGTACTTTCATGGCAAGCTTAATATTGCGCCTCTCCTCATGAAACGAAGGGAAAAAGCGAAACATTACTGCTATGGGAATAGAGATGGACTTAGGCGCATGAATCGTATCCAAAGACGACAAAATGCTGCCCACATCTGATGTTTTTACCAAATACGCTCCTATAAATATGGGCAGATAAAATATGCGAACTATTAAGAAAAACGAGATAAACATTTTAAGAAGTGCAGGATAAGCCATAACTCCATCAATTGGCGGTATCATAAAAAGCAGCAGATAGAAAAGACATGCTTTAAGTCCCATGCTAAAAAATCCCGCAAGCGTACAAAACAAGGTAAGTACCAGCACAATAGCCAACCCCACCCAATCTGGCAGTGGATGCACGATGACTATGATGTCCAAGGCAAGAACAACAACAATTTTGCTTAAGGGATTTGGATTAAACTGTGCACGTTTCTCTTTTGCAACAGAAAAGCTATCCTGCTGCATTAGATAATACCTGCTTTTTCAAAATGCTTCTTGAGCAAAGCTTTTCCAATGAAACCGCCAATCAGCCCTCCTACAAGAGCACCTACTATGATAAGTCCCATTGTGGGATAATTCATGAGCTTATCGAGAGCAGTGGTATACTCTGCGCCCATTACTGCACGAGTCAGCTCTAGATACCTATCGCGTACCAAAAATATCTGCAAGAACGATCCGCATGACCACGCATTAAAGACTGCTGCGGCTGCAATATTATGCATCATGCTCTTAAAATTACCTGCACGACGAATAAACTCTGCAATAAGCAGTACAACACAAGCATAAAGAGGAACAGCAATGGTATGTCCTCCTGTAAACATAGCAAGTGGGGCAAGCATGCCAAAAATAAACAGAGCCCAAGCCTTGGGGACCTTTGCCATAAAGAGCATAACAATAGTGCTCGCAATAATACCCAAAAGCGTAGGCCAAATAAGAAAGAGGATGGGTACTATGCCTATCATGCCTGAGCCAAACATCACTACAAAGTAAACAACTGCAAAGATACCTATGGTTACCAAATCTTTTATGTTGAGTTTTTCGGTATTCATAGCACTCCTATTCTTTGAGTGAACTGCATTCCAGATTTTTGTTTTTCTGTCTCCAAGCTATGAAGTGCAGCTCAGTCCGAAACCTTCTCTTTTTTGTTAAAATAACATCGTAATTGTTAGTCAAGGTTAACTAATGCTTCGTATAGATTGTCTCAAAATGGAGTAAATACGAACGATTTTTACGTTGTGCGAACAATTGCACAAGGTATGGAATACACAAAAGACTACATCAGACTGCAAGCCAGACGACAAAAGGAGATGTATGACTCACGCAAAACAGGTATTTTATGCTGCCTTTTCTCATATTTCTCCCACTATGCGTTCGCAAATTATGCCTCAATTGGAGCAGATAAAAGCTTATCCAGAAAACAAATGGACCGGTGTTGGTAAAGTCTTTCGTGTAGATACAGCGCAGGCACGCGGATGGTATTGGTGGTATGTTCCCTTTGAAGGCTGTCTTGTCTCTCGTATGAACTGGCTTGCACTTGAAAACTTTTCGCTCGAAGAAAAGCCTATTGAGGACTTTGTTTGCATTGGCAACATGCAAACGCAAGAACTTGAACTCATGAATGATATTTGGAAACAGAAAGGTCTTCCGCCCCTCCATCTGCATATTGATACAGATGATTTTGAGACTATAACTCAGTGTGTCCCACAAGCTACGGTTTCTTTCCCCTACTCTGCGGGAACCTATCAATTTGAAATTAAAGCGCAAACTGTGTATTCGAGCACAACGGTGTGTCTTACCATAGCGCTTTTGCATAAACTTGCTCAACAATTTGACGAGTTACATCAGGCGGCATGCGCACTTATTGATAGGCCCCTGATTTTTAATAGCCAAGAACTTATTACTTTTTTTGCAAAGCTTTTGCCAAGTAATTTTTCTGAGAAAACCTCACGGGTAGATACCTACGCACAAGTACTTACTATGCTGAGCCTCATTGCAAAAACTACGTTTAATGACTCTTGTACTCATACTGAACCAACCCAAGAGGTAGCATGTTCTTCTCGCAAAAATAAACGATTTTCTCAAGCCATCATTGCACTGCTACAGGACTCTCTTTCTTGTCCACCGACGCTTGATGAACTTGCTCGTGCTTTCCATGTGGGGCGTACCAAACTGTGCACGCAATTTAAAAAAGAACAAGGTCACAGTATTGGTGATGTACTTACACAGCTGCGCATACAAAAGATAGAAGAGGGTCTTCTTTGCGGTAAAACACTCAAACAGATTGCACATGAGCTTGGCTATACCAGTACGACATCAGTACGGATATTTTTTATCAAACAAAGAGGTATGTCACCAAAATCTTGGCTCAAAGAACAAGGATGCTAAAGATTGAGCAAGTTAGCTTACGCACTAAAACGTACGCATCTACAACATAGGCATACACTTTGAGAAAAGGCATGTAGCTACACGCAGCTACATGCCTGCAAATTACCTATTCTCAAAGTGTCCAGTTAAGCTTACTAAGCAAGTTACATCTTGGTAGGTGCAGAAACACCAATCATCTTGAGGTTAAGAGCCAAGACGCGGCGTACCGCATCACACGCAGCCAAACGTGCACGAGACAGCTCTGGATCTACAGGACGCCCCTCAGAAGGAAGCACCTGGCAATTGTTGTAAAACGCATGGAAGTCACTTGCAAGCTCTTCCAAGTAATGCGTCAAACGGAAAGGTGCGCGATCACGTGCTGCAGAGGCAATCATATCGCTCATGGAATTGAGTTTACGTGCAATTTGAAGCTCGGTAGGATCAGTAAGCAACGAGAGGTCGTACGTCTCGCCAATTGCTTGAGCTGCTACAGCATTCATGCCCATGCCCTCGGCTTGAACATCATCTATACCCGCAGCACGACGCAAGATGGAACAAATACGTGCGTGAGCATACTGTACATAGAATACAGGGTTGGAAGCATTGCGCTGCTTAACAGCCTCAATATCAAAATCAATGGTCTGATTAGAGGATTTGGATACCAAAGTA
>NZ_JAXEXL010000019.1:0-9331 GCF_034113385.1 Atopobium sp.
TGGCAAGCGCTGCAATCTTCTGATCTTGCTCGGTAACGCCATCAACAGAATCAATGACTAATAAACACACGTCAGCTTTGTCCATAGCGCGCAAGCCACGTACCATGCTGTAGTACTCAATATCTTCATGAACAACCGTGCGCTTGCGCATGCCTGCAGTATCTACCAGACGATATTTCTGATTGTTTTGCTCTACCACAATATCTATGGCATCTCGGGTAGTACCTGCAACATCAGAAACAATGGAACGTGCACGACCAGCCAGCTTATTGGTCAAAGAAGATTTACCCACATTAGGACGACCGACAATAGCCACGTTAAGCATATCGTTGGTATACACGTCCTCAGTATCCTCGGGAAGTACCGCAATGATATCGTCAAGAAGGTCTCCGGTACCATGGCCATGTACAGCAGAAAGCGCAAAAGGCTCGCCAATGCCAAGAGAGTAGAAGTCCCAAATCTCACCCTCGCTTGCGGGATTATCCAACTTATTTACACATAAAAAGACTGGCTTTTTGGTCTTGCGTAATACGCGGGCAACCTCTTCATCCTCATCGGTAACGCCAACCGAGCCATCAACCACAAAAATAATGGCATCTGCCTCTTCACAAGCGGCAACTGCCTGCTCGCGAATGCGGGAGGCAAACACATCCTCAGAACGAGAGGGCTCCATACCACCAGTATCAATCAGAATGAAGTCACGGCCACACCAATCTGCCTCATGATAGGAACGATCGCGTGTAACACCACGAGATTCATGGACGATAGCCTCTTTATCTTGTGCAATGCGGTTTACCAGTGTGGACTTACCCACATTAGGACGGCCAACAACCGCAACGATAGGTTTTGTCATGCTTGGCTCTCCTTTGTTGAATCACCTATAGCTAAGTCTATCAGCTGTTAGAGTTGCTCACATAAATTAACAATGGCAGTGTGCACGGCTTGGATTTGATTTGCAGGAGTTGAGGCACCTGCCGTAATGCCAATGTGCTTTGAAGTGGCAAACCATGAAGCCTCAAGTTCATCGGGTGTCTCTATATGATGGGTATTAGCGCAGGTAGCAGAGCATATCTCGGCCAAGCGTGTGGTGTTAGCAGAAATGCGACCACCAATAACAATCATAGTATCTACGCGAGAAGACAAATCAGCTGCCACTGCTTGGCGCTCCGATGTAGCCGCACAAATGGTATCAAATACACGTAATTCTTCCACCTTACCCAGAAGACATGACAAGATTGCCTGCAAGTTGGCCGGAGACTGCGTTGTTTGCACCACTACACCAACTTTACGCTTGAGCCGTACCGCTTTAAGCTCCTCAGGAGAACCAATTACCAGAGCAGAAGGTGCATTGCCACGTGTTCCCTCAACCTCTGGATGGCCTGCCTCACCCACGACGAGTACCTGATAGCCTTGTTCTTCAAGCAATTTGGCAGCATGATGCACTTTTTTAACGTACGGACATGTTGCATCGAGCATTGTTTTTCCAAGTTCATGTGCCCGCTGAACAACTTCTGGCGCCACACCATGTGAACGGATTACCACCACATTTGCCGTGGCATCATCCACACTGGATGCTACCTGCACACCGTCCTTCTCAAGCTGCTGTACAACCTGTGGATTATGGATAAGCGGTCCCAATGTCTGAACCGTGTTTTCATGCAAAGAACTTGCTTCTTTTACCATGCGTAGTGCACGCTCAACGCCATAGCAGGCACCTGCTTGAGCTGCAATTTCTATGGTTGGCATAGTCATACAACAAGACTACTTTCTTCCAGGATGTTCGGCCATGAGTTGATCGCGCAGCTCATACATCTTTTGTGTAGCTATCCGCTCCATTTCTACTACTTGTTCTTTTCTGCCTTTGGCCTTGATGTCATTAAACGATAAAGGCTCGCCAACACGGCAATAGACCTTTTTAGGACGTGGATAATGCTTACCATAAGGCGTAATATCCAATGCACCCACAATAGCCATGGGCACAATATCTGTCTTAGCCATCTTTGCCATAAGCGCAAAGCCGCCATGTATCTGAGGTACTTGATCTGGTCTGCGAATACGCGTTCCCTCAGGGAAAATCAAGATAGACTCACCTTTTTGCAATGCTCGTTGCGCACGGCGCAATGCTTTAACATCTGCCGTACCACGAGCAACGGGAATAGCTCCCAGACGCGGCAACACCCAATGCAAAATACCAAAGCGATTGAAATCATCCTTATAGATGGGACGCAGGCTTCTACCAGCCAAAATCATCGCACAAGCCGGTAAGAAAGGATCGAGAAAGGAAACGTGGTTCATAATGACTACCACGCCGCGGTCAGCCGACGCAACAAGCAAAGTCTTGAGATTCTCGATAGTCCAACGGTACTTAATCTTGGTGTAGGCGTTACACAGCACCACTAACACCTTTAATAAGATGCGCGCGTGCAAAGGAAAGTCCTGTACTTTTGTCTCATAGTAGGACTCCCAGCTGTCTTTAGCGGCCACAGGCTGCTGTTCCGTAACGGTCGTGGTATCATCCATTACGGCTCCAGCCTGCAGCTCAGAAGCTTTTTTTGCTGCAGCCTCATCCATAAGTTTTTCAATTTGAGCACACACCTCATCAACCGATAGATGTGATGAGTCAATATGCACGGCATCTTTTGCGGGAACCAAAGGAGAGGTCTCGCGCGTAGAATCAATGTTGTCACGACGCACAATGTCTTCGAGAATCCGCTGCTCTTCTGCAACATCTGTAGCAACATCTTGTTGAGCGGCGTTGCCTCCCTCACGCTCGACCGCACGACGATGTGCGCGCGCAGAAGCATCCGCTGTCAAAAAGACCTTAACCTCAGCATGAGGAAATACGACCGTTCCGATATCGCGACCTTCGGCCACTACGTCGATTTTCTCGCCAGCCTTACGCTGCAAAGCAACCATAGCCTCGCGTACCTGAGGAATTGCCGCAACCGTAGAAACATTTTGATCTACCTGTGCCGTGCGAATCTGTGAGGTTACCTCTTTGTCATTTACAAATACGCGCTGCCCAGTATCACCTTGCTCAAAGCGAATATCAATAGCCTGTGCCTGGGCGATAACTGCCTGAGTATTAGCAAGGTCAATGCCCTGTTCAAGACAGGTCAATGCAACGCTGCGATACATGGCACCTGTGTCCAAGTAAGAAAGATTTCGCTGCTTTGCAATTTGCTTTGCAACGGTTGATTTGCCAGAACCCGCCGGTCCGTCAATTGCTACCTTCACGTACGCCTCCCCTTAGTAAGAGCAAACTATTGTTGTATACCCATTTTTGTAAGACTTGCTAATTCTTTATCTGTAAGCAAACGCCACGAACCCACCGCAAGATTTCCTAAGGTCAATGGACCAAAACTTTGCCTATGTAAGCAAACTACTGGATGGCCAATAGCTTCTAACATGCGTTTGACCTGATGCTTTCTACCTTCATGTATGGCTATGCGTACCACCGATAAAGCGTGCTGCCCCAAAGATGAAGCCTGCTTTACGTTATGCCGAGAAACCCGTGTATGCTGCAGCTGTTCCACAACAGGACGTGCCTGTCTTGATTGCATATCCACAAGCTCGCATACCGCAGGCGCACAAGGACCATCATCAAGCGTAATGCCTTGTCTCAAGCAATCCAAATCTTCATCCAAAACAATGCCTTCTACCAAGGCTATATAGTGCTTAGTAACATGTTTGGATGGATGTAGCATGTTTTGCGCAGCCTGTCCATCCGTCGTAAAGAGCAACAAGCCCGTAGTGTCTTTATCCAGCCTCCCTACAGGAAAAAGACCAGGATAGTGTTTGGTAGGAACCAAAGAAGCAACGCAAGAACGACCACGAGGGTCTTTCATGGTTGTAAGAAATCCTGCAGGCTTGTTGAGCATCAAGAAGGTTGCTGCCGTGGAAAGTGAGTATTTCACACCATCAACGGTAACCACGTCTACCAAGGGATTTACTTTAGAACCTAACTCGGTTACAACCTGACCATTAACGCGCACACGACCAGCGGTCATCAAGTTTTCTGACCCACGACGACTTGCAGCGCCGGCGCGCGCCAAGAAACGCTGCAGGCGCATAGGAACTATACGCTGTTCTTGCGCCTCCACCCCCACAAAGCCATCGGGCTTCTCTATAGCTTGCTTAGTCATTCTGTATGCTTGCCTCACTCGTAGAGGCATGCATCTCAAGGAGGTCACGCTCTTCATCTAAGTCTTCATCAAGCGCTTCCAACGTAGAATCAATGGAGCGACCGCTCAGACGCTCACGAATAAATTGCTTAGATTCTTCATCTGGAGCAAACTGCTCCAAATCAGGAAGTGCCTTAAGCGACTTAAGACCAAAGCGCTCGAGAAACACTTGTGTCGTGCCATACAAAATTGCTTGACCATGGTTAGCATCACGACCAAGTTCACGCACAAGTCCCTTGTCCACCAAAGAAGAGACAACACCATCAGAGTTTACGCCGCGAATAGCGCGAACCCCTTCACGAGTAACAGGCTGATGATACGCAATAACGGCAAGGGTTTCCAAGGCGGCCTGAGAAAGCTTCTTGGTATCCCATGACAGGACAAACTCCTCTACCTGCTCATGATAAGCAGGATGGGTATATAAGCGCCAACCACCCGCAACTTCGCGAAGTTGGAAGCCACGGTTAGCATCTGCATACTCCACAGACAGCTCTGCCAATGCTGCTGCAATTTCTCCGGGCGTCGTGCCCAAAATGTGAGAAAGAGCTACCGCAGAAACAGGTTCTGTTGCAACTAAAAGCATTGCCTCAAGTGTGGGCTTCAGCGATTCCGAATCCATGGATTGCAAATCTGACATTTATTCATCCTCTCCCACGCTTGAAAGCTCATCTCCAGCCTCATAGGCGGGTGCTCCTTCCACGCGAGTAATATCAATTTCGCCAAACAGTTCTGACTGAACAACACTAATAGATCCACGTTTAAAGAGCTCAAGCACTGCTAAAAAAGTAACAACAACTTGCTCTGGTGATGTTTGCCCATCTAACAAATCAGAAAAAGTAAGCGCCCTACGTGCGCGTGTTAAACGGTCTACCGAGGCCACTGTCAAAGCCACAGGCAGGCGCTTAGGAGCAATATGCTCTGCCTCAAGCAAAAAGCTCTCTCGCCTACTATCAAGATCTGCACAGATAACAGCCAAGCCTCTTAAGGTAATGCCTTCTAAGTAGTCAGGCATAAGATTAAGGAATTGAGGGTCTGCTCCAGCAGTGCGTGGATGCATGCGCGCTTCGTTTTCCATACGAGTGCCTAAGGCTAAGCCAGCATTTCTAAATTGCTTATAGGCAATCAAACGAGCGATAAGAACTTCTCGCGCTTCATCGGGGCTTAACCCAGATATATCATCTTCTTCCTCATCAAAACCCTCACCCTGTTTTTTAAGAGCACTATCTCTTGGCACAAGTGAAGCAGCTTTAATATCCAACAAGGTAGCAGCAACGAGCACAAAGTCACTTGCTACATCCAAGTCCATGTCGCGCATACGATCAATTTCAGACAAATACTGATCTGCTACTTCACTAATGGAAATGGCGCCAATATCTACTTTTTGCCTACTTACCAACTGAAGCAGCAAATCAAATGGACCAGAATATGCCTGTGTGGCAACACGATATGACACTACAGACCCCCCATAAGCAAAACATACATCATGTCTTGTATGGCAAAGGTCAGCTGGAAAAGCCAATCAATTACCACGCCGCCGACACCCTGAATATACATACCGATAAGATCTATATGCAGCACAGAAGGTAAAATATACACAGCCAGTAAGAAGATGGGCAATGCTTTGCTTTGAATGTCGTAATACACTGCTTGACCCTTTTTATTTAAGAGTGGAAATATGATGGCAGAACCATCTAAGGGAGGCAGTGGAATAAGGTTAAAAAGCATAAGAGAAATATTAACTACCAAATAATTGGTCATAAAGTAGATAAGAGCTGACCCAGCTACCGTGTTATACCAACCAAAGGCATAAGCAAATGCTACGCATATACCAAGCAACACTGCCGCAATGCCTGCTTGCAAAAGATTGCTTGCTGGACCAGCTAAGGCAACAAGTACCTCATCGCGCTTACGATGCTTTAAATTACCAGGATTGTAAGGAACAGGCTTTGCAAAAGCTAGTATCCCACCACCGATAAACATAGAAAGCAAAGGCAGGACAACAGAACCAAAAGGATCTAAATGTGCCGCAGGATTAAGGGTAATACGACCCGCATCCTTGGCGGTGGTGTCTCCACATGCTAAAGCAATAACGGCATGAGAAAGCTCATGCACTACCAGTGCAATAACAACAGCGGCAATTTGAAGTAATAAATACAACGGATTTTGCAGTATACGCATAAGTCCACTCAACAATGAAAACCTCTCAAAATCTTATTTGTATGACTCATAAAGACGCGTAAAGAGCCAATCTAGTAAAAATAGCACAACTGCTATGAGTGCAAAATCTCCCCTAAAGGCACCGCCAAAAGGCGTAGGAATCACCGCAACACCACGCAAGCCCTCAGGCAAAAACGCTGTGATTACTGTTTGAATTTGCACCAAAACGGGACGCAAAAAGCCTACCGAGAAGCACAAAAGAACTACGCAGATAAAGCATGCATATGCAAGGGCACGCGCAAGCAGGCTCAGAATATGGAAGGTGCCAGAAACGTTGCTACTCAAGTTGTACCTCCTCCAGTTTTGCCTGTAATTCCAACCACTCTTCCTCGAGTATAGGAATCTTTTTAGACAGCGCTGTATATTCACTCATAGCTTTGTCAAACTTATCGGCATCCGCATACAGCTCTTCCGAAGCCATGAGCTCCATAAGTTGTTTATACCTCAACTGAGCAGGTTCCAACGCCGCCTCAATTTCTCGAAGACGCTTTTTGGTACCTGAAAGTTTTTTATGAGCTGCATTACGCGCCTCTGCTTCTGCACGACGCTGTTCTTTGGTTTTAACATTTCTGCCTTGTGAGGCCGCAGATAGTGCAGTGGACGATACAGACGTAGCTTGGGTAGGCTTTTGGGTAGCTTGAGTTGCAGAAATACCAACAGAGATACCCTGTTCTCCAGCTGCACGAGCCTCAAGCTCTGCACGTTTAAACAAGTAGTACTCGTAATCTCCATCGTAGACAGTTACCTTGCCATCACGCACATCAATTACCTTATTGGCAATGGCGCGCACCAAATGCTCGTCATGGCTAATGAGCACAATAGTGCCGGCAAAGCTTTGCAATGCTTCTTCAAGCACTTGAACTGAGTCAATATCTAAATGGTTGGTAGGCTCGTCCAAGCAAAGCAAAGGATCGGGTGCCACCAGCATTTTTGCCAATGCTAAGCGTGCGCGCTCTCCACCAGAAAGTACGCTCACGCGCTTTTCTACATCATCACCATGGAATAAGAACGCACCAAGCAAACGTCGTTCTTCTGAAGTAGTCCAGCCAGTCGCAACGCTATCCATTTCACCCAAAACCGTATGCGATGCCGTTAAAGTTTCTAATTGATGCTGAGCATAATAGGAACTTGAAACGTTTTGGCCTAGCTCAATACTTCCAGCCGTTGGCTTGGTATGAGCCACAATAAGTTTCATAAGCGTAGATTTACCAGCACCATTAGGTCCAACTAACGCCACGTGGTCTCCGCGATATAAGGTGAAATCAACATCTTTATACACCAGATTATCACCGTAAGCCTTGGTCACCTTATTAAGAGTAATAACAGAATCGCCTGTGCGAGGCGGCTCAGGGAACCTAAAGTGTACGTGCTTGGCTTGCTCCGGTAATACAACGAGTTCTTCTTTAATTTTTTCAAGCTTTTTGACGCGTTCCTGAACCTGCTTTGCTTTAGTTGGCTTATAGCGGAACTTCTCAATAAATACTTCCATATGCGCAATATCGCGCTCCTGAGCAGCACGTTTAGCGCGAAGCTGTTCCAAATTAGCTGAACGCTGCTGTAAATACGAAGAATAATTTCCTGTATACGTGACCAAGCTACGATTTTCTAGTGCAGCAACATGGTTCACACAAGCATCCATAAAAGAACGATCGTGGCTCACAAGAAGTACCGCACCATCGTAATTAGAAAGGAATGACTCGAGCCAGCGCACGCTCTCCAAATCCAAATGATTGGTAGGCTCGTCCAGTAAAAGCACATCTGGATGGCGAAGCAGCAGTTTAGACAAGGCAATACGCATTTGCCAGCCACCAGAAAAATCTTTTGCCGGCTTATTGAGGTCTTCTACTGGGAAACCTAAGCCACACAAAATCTGACGGGCACGACTTTCCAGCTCGTAGCCACCAGCATGTTCAAAGCGATCCTGTGCACGACCATATTCCTCAAGCATGCCTGTAAGCAACGCCTCATCAGTAGTGACAGAAATCTGTTGTTCAAGCTGTGCAATGCGCTTTGCCAAGGTTTTAATTTCCGTTGCGGAATCCATGACTTCATCGAGCGCACTTTTTTTGCCAGCAAGTTTATTTTCTTGTTCCAGATAGCCAAGGGATGCACCGCGAGCAAAACTCACGGAACCTTCATCGTAGCTTTCTTGACCCATAATGATTTTAAGTAAGGTAGTTTTTCCAGCGCCATTGGGCCCAACAAGTGCCCAACGCTCCTGTGCATTCAACTGCAAGGTTGCACCGGAATACAGAGTACGTCCGCCAAACGATTTACTTATTTTATCTGCAAGAACAATCACAGAACTACTCCTGTACCTATAACTTTTCTCACTATAAAGTATACGAGACCTCTAGGAATATATACTGCTCATATAGGTCTTTTATGAATACATATGCTCTAGCTGCGCTTTTATAATTTCCTTGCGAGAAAAACTATAAAAATGTATTCAAAAACGAACGATCTATTTGCGACCAAATGAGCGACTCGTTAGCAACAAAATTCGCAACTCGTTAGCGACCGAGCAAGACAACAAAAAAGTCAGACGACTAATATGCCGTCTGACCTGCTGTTTTGGTGGGCGATATGCGATTTGAACGCATGACCCCTTCCGTGTGAAGGAAGTGCTCTACCCCTGAGCCAATCGCCCGTGGGTTCTTACTATAGCAGAATATGCACTCAGCACATCACATATTTTTGGGCTGTCTTACAGATATGTACTTACCATTTTTTTACTTCTTTTGCTTGACCAAAAAGTATGCTCTGCTATAGTTATTCAAGCGTCAACGCACGCGGGGAATTAGCTCAGCTGGGAGAGCGCATGACTGGCAGTCATGAGGTCAGGGGTTCGATCCCCCTATTCTCCACCAAGTATATGAGGGCGGCGGCATATGCCGTCGCTTTTTTATTAAGGGCTCATGGCGCAACGG
>NZ_JAXEXL010000020.1:0-53976 GCF_034113385.1 Atopobium sp.
GTATGACTGGGGTACGGGCGAGTGGATGGATAGCTGGAAGGAGCGCGCTGAGGCTGCTGGCGTTAATGTTATTGATACGATTATCGCTAACCTTGAGCCTGAGGATGACGCTCTTGACGCTCTTCGTGCTGCTGGCGAGAAACTCGCTGAGTAAAACACGCTTTTTACCAGACAATATGAAGCTGGGAGTTTATTTAGCTCGTATGAAGCCGCTGTCTGTGATGGCGGCTGATTTTTTATTGCAACTCTTTGCGCTGATACAAGCCTGCATCTATAAAGCCTTGCGCACGATAGTAGGCACGTGTACCAACAGAACTAATTACATTCAGGCTGGTATAGCCTGCGTCTGTAGCAAGCGTACTTGCGTAAGCAAGCAATTTTTGGCCCAGACCTTGATGCTGTGCAGAAATACCCTCTGTACCCAGCGATAAAGCCTGTCCGTATACATGCAATTCTCGAATCATTGCTTGGCCTGGTTGTACCGCGAGTTCATCTGCCGCTACATCACACATGCCGGCCGACAGTTTGTCCCAATGAGGGAGCGAAAGCCTGCAAAACCCAGCAATGTTATTGTCTGTAGTTACCCACTGCAAGAAGTGCTCATCGCTTACTGCGGTAGTGTATGCATACTCTTGTAAGGTCAGCTCATCGGCTTGTACCTGCTGTTGATTAATTTCTCTAAAGCGAATTTCCTGAACGCGACCTGCCAGATCTTCACTGGTCAGGTGCTGTTCGACCATTTGGCGTAAGTTAGTGTGCTTGTTGCCTACCAAAATATCAGTAGAGCTAATATCACGAATCATGCGAGAAATGCGAACGTAGCAAGGAGCTGCCAACACATCATGCACAAGTATGTCTACCAGTTCCTCTTTTGAGTAGGGAAGCCACGCACCTTTGTGGTATTTCTCGACCAGTTGTGTGCCTTCTACAAGCGCGCAGGGGTACAGTTTAACCTCATCTGGTAAATAGCCAGGGTCAGTAATAAAGGTATCAAAGTCATACTTGTCTGACTGAGGTGTTGCACCAAGCAGATTAATCATCATGTGGGCATGAATCTTAAACCCATACAGGCGAATCAGAGAAAATGCACGTTTAATCTGGGTTGTAGTCATGTGACGCAGGTTGGCATCAAGAATCTCTTGGCGAGTGCTTTGAATGCCAATTTGAATCTTGGTACAGCCAAGCTGCCTAAACAGTTTGAGGTTGGCAGCGGTAATTGTGTCAGGACGCGTCTCTATAACTAGGCCTACAACGCGACATGCTGCGGTCTCGTTTTTTTGTTGCTGCTTGTAAAGATCATCAAGCGTGGCGCTCATATGCGCCCAGGCATTTTGATGGGGCTGACTGGTGTCATACAGCTGATGGAAGGCTTGATTATAGCTGGTTGTACCTGCTGTAATGGCTTCTTGTTGCGGAGCAACAAAGGCAGCGAGTGCCTCTTCTGTATGATGCAGCCCCAATGAGTGATACCAGTTGAGGCGTTTCTTGCTCTGATGAGGTGAAGCAGGCCACTCATTAAGTGCACGAAAGAGTTCACTCACAAACCAGTACTGATAGCTTATGGGGTAGTCACTCCAAGTACCACCTAGTACAATGAGCTCGACCTTATCGGTAGAATGACCCATTTGATGTAGGGCACGTAGACGTGCAGCAACTTGTATATAGGGATCAAAAAAAGCTTGCTCTGCACGCTGACAAGCAGGTTCGTTAGCAATATAGCTTTTGGGCATGCGCAAATCACAGGGGCAGTACAAACAATTGCTGGAGCAGGTGTGCGGGCGTGTGATAACGGTAATAGTTGCTACTCCCGAGGCACTGCGCCGTGGTTTCATACGTACTGAGCGTATAAAACGCGCCTCTAGTTCTGGGGTAATATTCCACGATTGCCAAAGCTCAGAGTTTTGATCCTTAGCTTGTAAAAAATAAGGCAAAAGAGCGCGCTTAGGGATTTGAGTTGTGCGAGAAGTGCTGCGAGTACCACCACTATGAGCGCGCAGTAGTGCTTCGAGCTGATGGGCATCAAGCGCGCTCTGAGAATTGGTGCGAAGTTGTTGCAATATGTCTGTTATGAGTTCATCCATATCCGCATTATACGCAGCTAAGTGTTTCTTTGTCTGCTGCGCTTGTTGTGGTGGGGTAAAATCCAAGGTATGAATAGTTTTAATGCCACATCATATAACACGCAAGCTGCACGTCTGTTGAGCAAACTCACCTCTGATTTTTATGCTCAGCAGGCTCAGAGTTTTTCTGCGACGCGTCAAGCACCTTGGCAGGGATGGCAGCGTTGTCTGGATAGTATGCCAGCCGTCATGGCTGCTACAAATCTTCGTGTGCTTGATGTAGGGTGTGGCAACTTGCGTTTTGCACGCTTTTTAACAGAGCAAAGGAATATACATCCTACAGCATACTATGCCGTAGATAATTGCATACCACTGGTTCAAAGTGGTAGTGCGGATAGACAAACCACTGTTATGGCAGTGGATGTAGTGGACAGTCTTTTGGATGATACCTTGGCAGCTCAGCTAACCATGACAGATTGTGATTTGGTAGTAGCTTTTGGACTCATGCATCATGTGCCAGGTATGCAAAATCGTGCACAACTCCTAAAAACTCTGCTCGATAAGACCAAACCAAAAGGATATATTTGTGTCTCGTTTTGGCAGTTTATGCACAGTGCAAAGTTAGCTGCTAAAGCACAGCAAACTACAACTCAAGCGTTGCAGCAGCTGCAGTTAGATGCCAGTGTATTAGAAGAACATGACTATCTTATTGGTTGGCAAAATAAAGCCCATACGTGGCGTTATTGCCATCATTTTACAAACAACGAGCTTGCCGATGTACTTGCTAGTCTTGGCCCTCAAGTTCGTGTCTGCGCTCAATTTAGTGCAGATGGAAAAGACAAAAACCTGAATCACTATCTTGTATTACAATGCGTGTAGTTTATACCAGAAAAATATAACTATACATACATATAAATCAGAATATATACAGGTATATGCCTAAGAAATCCTATTTTTATGTAAATCCAAGAATCACGAACAAAAATATATGTTCATGTATTCATGTTTGAGTATACTAAGTGCTAATAAGTTAGTTATAACTAACTTATTAGCAAACCGAGCGGTATGAGGGGCCCCTCATCGGATGGCATGAACTCATCTGCTGTTAAGTGTGAGGAGTCAGTCATTCGATAGCTCTACCCGGTTCGCATAGCGTTATAAGCACCACCTTGTTCTACCTGTTTTACCGGCACGTTTATTTTGTCAGTTATGCAGAAAGGATTTGGAGGAAGCAGTATGGCTAAGTATGCAATTGCGGGAGGAATACTTGTTGATGGTACCGGTACTGCACCGGTTGAGAACGCGCTCGTTCTTATTGATGACGATAAGATTACGTATGCTGGCGCGTCTACCGAGATTCCCGCTGGTTATGAGGTTATCGACGCTACGGGTAAAACCGTCATGCCTGGTTTAGTTGATACGCACTTGCACTTCTCGGGTAACCTAACCGATAACGATAATGACTGGGTTATCGAGAGTGTTGCTCAAAAGCAGGCATGTGCTGTCAAGCAGGCCTACGATGCTTTGAGTCATGGTCTTACATCTGTGGGCGAGATTGGTCGTAACGGTATTGCTATTCGTGACCTGGTCAACATGGGTGTTATGAAGGGGCCACGTATCTTTGCAACTGGTCTTGGTTTGTGCCGTGTAGCAGGCCATGGCGATTCACACCATCTACCGTTACAGATTTCTAAAGATTCCCATCCATGGGGTTTCCAGGCTGATGGTCCATGGGAGCTGCGTAAAGCTATTCGTATGCGCTTGCGCGAGAACCCTGATGCAATCAAGATTTGGGCAACTGGTGGCGGTATTTGGCGCTGGGACTCCGACCGTCTTCAGTTGTTCTGCACCGAAGAAATTAAGGCAATCGCCGATGAGTGCCGCATGGTAGAGATTCCTTTGTGGGCGCACTCATATAACAACTTTGATGCAGCTTATGACTGCGTGCGCTTTGGCTGCACGCAGCTTATCCATGGTTTTGAGCTTGACGATAGAACCATGAACTTAATGGCTGAGAAGGGCACCTTCTTTACGCCCACCATCGGTTTCTTGCCAACTTGGTACTCCACCTATCCACCTGAGTGGACGCCTGAGCTTGATAAGTTCCCCGGTGAGACCGTTGTCGAGAAGGGCTTGGAGCGCACCTACGCTAACTTGCGTCGCGCGTATGAACTTAACGTACCTCTTACCATTGGATCGGATTCCTTCTCCTTTGTTACCCCGTATGGCTATGTCACAATTGACGAGATGTATGCCTTTGTCGAGAAGGCGGGCATTTCTGTTCTGGATACCATTAAGGCAGCCACGCTTAATGGCGCTCAGATGTTGGGTCATGAGGATGAGTTTGGCTCTGTCGAAGCGGGCAAGTCCGCTGACATTCTTGTTGTTAAGGGCGATGTTGTGACTAACCTTCATAACCTCACGCCCGATAACATGGACGTCATCATGAAAGAGGGCGAGCTTGTTGTTAAGGGCGCTCTATAAGGTTATTCTTGGGCGTTTTGAGCGGTCCTCGGTGTCAGTATGGTACTGAGGTTTAGCTTTTTTGAGGTCGAGCTACCTGTTTTTGTATGGCTATGCGCGCCTTAGGGTGCGCATAGCATCTATCTATGGGACGTCTTGATGGTATGTATAGAATGAGGGGTTCGCATGGCAGATACAAAGAATGTCAAAATTGCACTTATTACGGGCTATTTAGGCGCGGGAAAGACTACGGTCCTAAATCGCATTCTTGCTAATAGCGAGGGTGTTCGCGCGGCTGTTATTGTCAATGACATTGGTGAGATAAATGTGGATGCAAGTCTTATCAAAGAGGGCGGCCTTGCCGATGGCGATGAGGTTATTCCACTGACGAATGGTTGTTTATGCTGCACCTTGTCGGATGATTTGAACCTACAGCTTGGTGATATAGCTGACTCAGGCGATTTTGATTACATTTTTATTGAAGCATCTGGTATCTGCGAGCCCATCCCCATTACCTATACCATTTCGGCTTTTTGCAACCAAAGTAAAAAGTCTGACAAGCATGCTCATCTTGATTTAGACAACATTGTGGCCGTGGTCGATTGCGCGCGCATGTATGACGAGTTTAATGGCGGCAAGGCACTTCTTCGGGATACTATTGAGGAAGATGACCTAGAGAGTCTGCTTATTCAACAGATTGAGTTTTGTACTACGCTCATCCTTAACAAGAGTGATTTGGTGACACCAGAGCAGTTACGTGAACTTAAAGCTATTATTCGTGGTTTGCAGCGTGATGCAGTTATCGTTGAGGCAGTAAGGGGAGAAGTCCCCATGAGCGAGCTTGTTAACACAAATCGCTTTGATTTTGACAAGGCCTATCGGTCTGCTGTCTGGATGGATGCAATGGAGCATCCGGAAGAACATGATGACCCCGAAGTTTTAGAATACGAGATTTCAACCTTTGTATATGACCGCCGCCGTCCCTTTGATGTTGACCGCTTCAATGACTTTGTGAGCAGTTGGCCAGAAAGCATTATTCGTGTAAAGGGCAAAGTCTGGCTCAACTGTGATTTTGATATGAGCTACGTGTTTGAGCAGGCAGGAAAGCAAGTTCAACTTTACGAGAATGGCATCTTTTACGATTCATTTCCTAAAGAGGAACAACAACAAATGCTTCTTGAACACCCTGAGTTACTTGAAGACTGGGACCATGAGTATGGCGACCGCGTGACTAAGCTTTGCTTTATCGGCCGCCATATGGATAAGGATGAAATTATCGCCCAGCTTGATGCTTGTCTTACTGACTGGATACACGAGGCAAGCATGTAGCTTTAGTCACTGGTGTCTACATCAAGTACAGCCATAACGTGGTATTCAGGAAATGCTTGCTGCACATCATTGATAATGCGGTTAAAAAGCCCTTGGCGGTCAGAAGCTCCAAAGTCAATGATGACATCAAAACTCATGTGTTTCTTGACGTTATCCAAATGAAAACCGTGCATTTGGATAACGTCATTGTGAGCCATAACTAGTCGGGTGACTTCAGAACGAATCCGTTTTGCTTCATCATCAGTGGTATTTTGTGAGTATATGCCTACAGCTGCAAGAATAACGCGGCCACTGGTTTGTTCATAGACAGTATGTTGGATTTCGCGTGTTAGCTCATCAATCTGTGCAGCACTGGTTGTATCGGCAAGCTCTACGTGGATAGAACCAATGAGTGAGGTGGGGCCATAGTTGTGTAAATCAAGGTCATATACACCTAAAACGCCCTCTGTGGCTTGAGTTATTTCCTTAATTTGATGTGATAAATTTGCATCAATACGCTCCCCTAAAATTTGGCTGAGCGTTTCACTAAGAATGTCAAAACCAGCTTTGATAATTACCCCTGCAATAAGCAGGCCAACCCAAGCAGTAAAGTCAAGCCCACAGGTAAGATATACCAGCGCAGCAAGAAGCGTAGAGGCAGTAAGTATGGCATCAAAGAGGGCATCTGACCCTGAGGCTAGTAAAGAATCAGAGTCTACTTGTTTGCCGACGTTTTTAACATAGGTGCCAAGTATGAGCTTAACAACAATGGTGGCTACAACCACAAGTAAAGTAGGAGTGGTGTAAGAAACTTGAGGTGTTGAGAAGAGTGCTTTGCCTGATTCTATAAGTGAGGTTATGCCTGCATAGAGTACGATGAGGGAAATGATTGTTGCGGTGAGATATTCAATACGCCCATATCCATAAGGATGAGCCTTGTTGGCAGGACGGCCAGCAAGTTTGGTGCCCACAATTGTAATAACAGAACTGAGCGCATCAGAAAGGTTGTTGACGGCATCAAGCGTAATGGCGATAGACCCAGAAATGGTGCCCAAAAATGCTTTTATGGCAGCAAGTAGTATATTTGCAGCAATACCCACGACGCTTGTTCGCACAATGCTATGCTGGCGCGCTTGAGAAGAAATCTTTGAGCTTGAAGGCAACTCTGTTTCTGCTTGAGTCATGGTAACTATCTTTCTGCAGGATGAGAAGATCGCGCACTTGTAAGTACCTTGTCTAAAAGGCGGCGGAGTTCTATAACCTCATCTGCTGTGAAGTCCAAACAGTTGCCCATGGCAGAGGGGATATTTTCTGCCTGCTTTTTGAGGTCGCAGCCAGCCTTGGTGAGCTCAACCGTGAGGATACGCTGGTCTTGCTTGTCATGATTACGCACAAGCAAGCCCTTTGCTTCCATCTTACGCAGCAGGGGAGTAAGGGTACCAGAATCTAAATAGAGACGCTCGCCAAGAGACTTTGCAGTAGTTTTCTTGACCTCCCAGAGCACCATCATGACAAGGTACTGTGTGTACGTAAGATTGAGCGGCTCCAAAAAAGGGGTGTAACGACGCACTACTTCTTTGGCGCTGGCGTATAAAGGAAAACACAGCTGATTATCGAGCTTAAGCATCTGATTGTTGGAAATGTTGGTTGCGTCTGACATTAGAGTTGAGCCTCCACTGCAGCTTTGACTTCAGACATGCTAGTCGTAGGCTCAAAGCGAGCAACTACATTGCCCTCACGGTCAATTAAAAACTTGGTGAAGTTCCACATGATATAGGCCTTATCGCCAAATTTTTTGTTATTGATAGCCGCAAACTTCTCTAGACCCTTAGCTTTAAGACCCTTACCAAAGCCTTGGAATGGCATTTGTGTTGCCAGAGACACAAAGAGAGGATCTGCGGTTTCACCATTAACGTCAATCTTTTTGAACTGAGGGAACTCGGTACCAAACTTCATGGTACAAAAGGCATGAATCTCATCATCGGATTCAGGGGCTTGACCAGCAAATTGATTGCAGGGAAAGTCGAGAATTTCAAAGCCCTTGTCACGGAGCTGGGCATACATTGCTTCCAGATCTTCATACTGTGGAGTAAAACCACAGCCAGTTGCTGTGTTTACTACAAGCAAAACTTTGCCCTTGTATTCAGAAAGAGCAGTCGTGCTGCCATCAGGGTTGGTAACGGTAAAATCATATACAGACATGGAAGTTCCTTCCGTTATGGCGTACTGCTGTACCAGGCGCCGTGGTTTGTTATTCGTATTTTAGTTGTATACAACTTAATTGTGTACAACTATTTTAGGAACGAGGAACTCCATCGTTTGTTCAAGTTTCAAAGACTGTCTGACAAAGAAAGCCGTGTGAGATTAATCTTTACTGCTGTGTTAGTGAGAAGACCCATCTGAAAGCATGCCGTATTTGGCAACAATCGTGAATCCAATTTTGAGGTAGACGCTTGCGGCAAGAGGGTTGTCAAAGTAAAGAACCAGCTTTTTAAGACCGGCTTCTTTACAGACTTGGCAGAGTTGTTTGACCGTGTAGGTTGCAAGGCCGCGATTACGATATGCTTTGAGCGTTGCTACGCCAATAATCATGGCGCCAAAGGGAGATACTGCAGAGATAGAGGCAGTAGACACAAAGACATTGTCCATTTTTGTGGCAAGTGCCATACAGTCATAAGCAAGAGAAGCACGCTTTTTAGAGACAAAGTATTCGCGCTCGTCTTGAGGAATCTGTTCATAGTCAATTCCGTCAGCTGAGCAAAGCAGGCGATGAAGCTGGACAAAATCATCAGCACTAGAAAGCCTGCATAACTCTGTGTGGGGGTAAGTATTCTGATTGGTTTGAAACTCGTTACAACTCAATGAGGCTAGCTCCAAGACACGTAAAGAATAGGCGCTAAGCTGTTGTTGCAGAAGCTTTAAAAGCGCAGGATTGCCATTGATGTATTTAATGCCTACCCGTTGTTTGCTGGCAATGATTTCTAAAATCTCAGTAAGATGCTTAAGTGGTGCATCATATGAGATGACCATGTTTTTTCTTAAGAGGATAACAACAGAAGTGCCAAAAGAGTCAGTAATCTTCCATGCCTCAATCTCTTTTCCTATCTCATACATATACAAATCAGAGAGAAGATATAAATCAAGATCTGGATGAGTTTTGAGAAGATCAATAAGCTGATTTTTGTCTTGTTTGCTACATGGTGTAATCATGATTGACCTCCAGGTGGGGTTATGGGATAAAGGCAGTTAGGACAACAGCTATCTACGTAGGTAGATAGCTGTTGTTATCAAACGCTTTATCTAATGAAGTAGTCTAGATGCTTATCAGCCAGATGCCAAGTAATACTTCTATGATTGCAAAAGCTATATGGAGCTTTTTATGTTGGGTAATTCCCTCGTAGAAGATACATGCTGCCATGACAAATATCCAACTATGTGAAAGAGCTGCATACAGCACAGGGTTAAGAGACGGACGAATAAAGGGTAGGGATACAACAACGGCAAGCAAAAAGCATAGACCCAGACATACATTTTCAATGAGCCTGATTTTTTTCATGTCGTTGCAGTCTGAAAGCAATTCCATGTGTATCACCTCAAACAAAGCTAGAAATAGGCCTCATGAAACAATAGATACAACAGATTAGACACTTTCTACCCTTGTTATAGAACTTGTAATATATGGTAAACAAATAGTATTTTTTGAGCGGTAGTATTTTTTGTTTTAACGGTATTTTTCATTTTTGTTAGTAGAGAGATTTTTTCTATAAGACTTTACGTAAATCTCGGTTTATAAGAGATGGTAGGCGTATATGAACAAGAATAATAAGAAACAAAATAGTTCAAACAGCTTAGCAATAGGTATGTTCACGGGCATGTCAATAGGCATGTCAATAGGTATGCTCATTGGTGCAGTAACTAATGATATTGGATTATGGCTTCCAGTAGGTATGAGTATAGGTATGAGTGCAGGCATGATTATAGGTACGCTGTCGGATAGAAACAAATGAAGATTAGAGTGGTAACAACGCTGCCTATGAAGTTCATAACTACGCTAATGCCTATAGATTCTTTTCTATGTGCTATCTCAAAAGCATACATACGTGACCCCAACTATGACCCACAAAATGACCCGACATTTAGAAACGCCTGGTAAACACTTAGGTTCACTTACGGTTGTCTTTGCTAGATAAAGAAATACCCCGCTTTCTGTTTATGCAGATAAACGGGGTATTTCCAACTAAAATCAATGGTGGCGGGGAAGGGAATCGAACCCCTGACACGAGGATTTTCAGTCCTCTGCTCTACCAACTGAGCTACCCAGCCAAGTGCTGCTTAAATATCAGCTCAATAAATATAGCAAACTCAGACAGAACGTCAAGTCACATTTTGCTTTGTTTGCAAAACTTATGCAAGCAACTACGTAGGTATATCTGCATCATGAGAGCTATCTGGTTTAGAAGCACTGTCTTTCTCGTTAGTACCTTGCCCAATGAGCAATTGCTTTGGTGGCCAGACTTTTTCTACCAATTTTGCAGGTACCGCAGCCGCAGCAGCGCGACGCTTGCGTTCCTTATACTCATGCATCTCTTCAATGGAGGGAGGCGTAGGGGAGTTAAGCAGCTCCTCATAGTTTGTAGAAGGTACGCTAATCTGTTGAAGTGATTGTGCCACGTTCTTGTTAAGCGGCATTAAAGAATCGCTAACCATCTGGCCAATCAATGCTTTAATAAACTCAAAAATAACGGCTTTATCGGGATCGTTTAAGGCATTAACAGCTTCCCAAATCTTGCGGATGCCTTCAGCGCCAGCGGATGCTAATTCATTGGTGGTAGTTGCGCCAGAGGCTTCAATGCAGCCAAATAGCATATCGGCAAAGTGTTTGCGCTCATCCTTTGTGCGTTTCTCGACAACGTCATTAAGAAGGCTACATACATGTTGCGCTGCTACAGAAGGGGATTGGCTGCGCACAAAGCGCGGACCTAGTATCTGCCAAGTAAAGGCGTCGTGCTGCATGATGTCTGCGTCGGGGGTTTGTGCGTGGATGATTTGCGGGGTGGCAGCATGGTGCATAAGACCACTTACAATGCAGTATTCTGGCGTAAGAAGAACGGTTTTATCTACAAGAGCCGTGAGCTTAGAAAAGGGAACCACGTCTTCCAAAAAACCAGGGGCATCATTGCACCAGAGTTTGCTTACTCGCTTTTGGACGCTCGGGTGTGCTAAGGCTACGGCATAGGCAGCAAGATTTCCACCTTTAGAATGACCGCCTACGTGGAACTTCCCAGCTACATGCACCGCAATATGGGATAGATATTCCAAGGCGTCTATCTGAGCGGCTACCGTTTGGAAGCTTATATTGAGGTCTTCTCGCCAGCCATGAATGGTGCCATCGGTGCCGCGAAAGGCCACGTAATAACTACCATCTGGTAAAGCAAAGGTAACTGCGCCAAATTGCTCTTGGGTGTGCGGATTATTTTTCTCCTGATAAAAGCCAACAAGTACGTTTTTAAAACGCTTTGATGTGGCAGCCTTTTGGAGCAAAAAAGAGGTATAGGTAGAGACAAACCCACTGGCTTCATACAGTTGCTCTTTTGTATGACTGGCAAAGTATTTGGTACTGACGGCTTCTAGGGTGTCTTGAGCGGTAGGCGTGGCTGAGGGTGCGCAACCCGCAAAATCTAAGTAGGATAGTTGTGCCAAAATAAGGTTATCAACTTCATTAAATGCAAAGCCTGTGAAGCTAACGTCGCCAAACCAATCCAAGTAATCGAGCATATTTGCCATGCGTTAGTCCTTAAGCCAGAAGATTTTGCCTGTTGTAGGATCAAACTCAACTTGCTTACCGCGCTGCTCAAAATAGTCACGTACGCGACGCTGGGCATAGGTGAGGTCATACTCTCCCTTGGCATTGCGTGGACGGTTTGGGTCCAGTCCGTTTACCTTAATCTCTATGCTGCAGGTTTGCTTGCCGCAGGCATCGTGTAAGTGAACTTTGGGGGCAAGCTCCGCGCTGTCTTTAGAAGCCTCATCTGCAAATTGGTGGTTTAAAGTAATAACGTCACCAATTTTAATTACATTCATACATGCCCGCTTTCTTGTGGGTTTTTAACCATACGTATATGTTTGTGAACGCCCCATAGGCTAAGGTGCTCTAGGTTTTGTACTTCTGGTTTGTTGTATACCCAAATCTGCACAAATAACTAGACTTTTAGTGATAAGACCGTACAAGGTATAAACTAAAAGACTACTATATCCTGCAACAAGGAGTACGTTATGAACGTATCCACAAACGTATCCAGGCGCGGTTTTCTTTCGCTTGCTTCTGCGGGTACTTTGGCAGCACTTTCTGCTTGTGCAAAAGGTCAAAAAAAGCCCTCTCAGCAAACTACTGCAGATACACGTGACCTTACTAAGTATGAGAATCTTGCCATCAAAATGGACGCATGGAATTATGACGAGACAAACGATGTCTGGTGGCAAAATGGTCTTCAGTATTGCTTAACGCCTGCCACCAAGACTTATGAGCGTCTGGCAATTTACGTTCCCGGTCCTTTCTTTAAAGGCGAGAAAAACGGCAAGACATACAAGTGCACTATTAACGCAGAAGCCCAGGTGGGCAACTTTAAGGCATCTGAGGCTCCTGTGGTTATGCCTCTTAATCCCGTTACGTTTACGGGGCAAAGTGCGCCCACGGCCTACTCGTTTAATGGTCTGGCACCGTATTTGTCTGCTGGTTTTATTTACGTTTATGTGGGATTTCGTGGTCGCAATAATGGCTACGACTCTGATACTAACGCCTTGTTTGTGGGTGGTGCACCTTGGAGTGTGACTGACCTCAAGGCAGCAATTCGCTATTTGCGCTACAACGCAGAAAGCCTTCCTGGTGATCTTGAGAAAATCGTACCTTTTGGTGCTGGCTCTTCCGGTGCCCTTGTCTGCATTTTGGGCGCTACCGGCAACTCCAGTTTGTACGATGATTACCTGGCTACCCTCGGTGCTGCAACGTATGATGCAAAGGGTAATAATCTTTCCGATGGGGTATATGCTGTACGTGCTTGGTCGCCCACGTTAGCGCCGCTGGGTTGTGATGGAGCCTATGAATGGTATTGTGGCCAGTATGCTCAAAATGATACGCGTTCAGAGGGCACCTGGACAGCTGCGCTATCTGGGGATTTGTCTCGTGCATATGCAGAGAATCTTAACTCCTTAGGGCTTACCAATGATGGCACTGCTCTGACTTTGGAAAACACAGCTGGCGGTATATATGCAGATGGTAGTTATTATCGCTATCTTTTGGGGTTGGTAGAAGAGGCGGCTTCTGCGTTTTTGAGTACTACTGCCTTCCCGTATACGCCTAACAATTCGTCTTTGAGGCTGGGTGGTTTTCCTGGAGATGGCAACCTCAAAGCAGATGAGGCAGACGTTATTGCTAAGGCTGCTGCGGGCGATGATGATGCCAAGACTGCTCCCGTCACCTATAACACGCGCAATGACTACATTAAGGCACTCAACTCTGACTACACGTGGATTAAGTTTAATGAGCTTACCAATAAGGCAACTATTACAGATTTAGGTGCCTTTATTTCTCATGTGCGTGCAGCTGCTGTGGGGGTGTGCGCCTACGATGGTCTTAGCTCTGCGACCATCTTTAATCAGTTGTTTGGCAATGCAGATAACGATGCTTTGCACTTTGATGGTATGGTGCTGTCCAAGCTTACAGAAAACCAAAATACGTATGAGCAGCTTACCGGTTGGGATGCCTCAATCATAGAAACCTGGAAGGCAGATTTAGAGCAAACGGATGCCCTTAAAAATACAACCGTGCATCGCATGCAAATGAGCGATCCTTTGTATTATCTGTCAGGTAACTATGAGGGCTTTGGCAAGGCAAAGATTGCTCCTTATTGGGAAATCCAAACCGGATTGTTCCAAAACAAGGTGAGTTTTACCGCTGAGGCAAATTTGGCTGCTGCCCTTAAGGCGTATGATGGTGTTAAGCAGGTAACACTTACGCCAGTATGGGGTGAAGGTCTTTCCATGAACGAGCTTGGCACAGATCCCATTGAGGGCTTTGTGGCCTGGGTTACTGCTGGCTTCAAGAAGTAGAAAGTAGCGCATAATGGCAAACCGTGAAACCAAGTATTCCGAGGCACTGGCAGGATTTCAGGCTCAAAGGGATTCTCGCAGTGGTCTTGATTTTGTCATGTGGATCATGGCAATTATTGTGTCGTTGTCCCTTATTTTTTTATGCGCCTGTGCATCCAATTCTGGCGATAAGGGCGCTTCGAGTAATGCATCTCAGGCAACTACGGAGCAATCTCAAGATTCAACTACTCAGAAAAGCGGCCTGTATACACCAGCCGCAGATGATATCTATGCTAAGGGTATGCACCATGCAACCATTGAGGTAGCCAACTATGGCACTATTGAGCTGGAACTTAATGCAGATGCGGCACCAATTACGGTGTCTAATTTCTGTCACTTGGCCAACGATGGTTTCTACAACGGGTTAACGTTCCATCGCATCATCAAGGACTTTATGGTTCAAGGTGGAGACCCCAATGGTAATGGCACAGGAGGTTCTTCTCAGCATATTAAGGGAGAGTTTTCTTCTAATGGAGTGGTCAACCCCATCCAGCATAAGCGTGGTGTGATTTCTATGGCACGCTCTACAGATGCGGATTCTGCCAGCTCACAGTTTTTTATTATGCAAAAAGATACCGCGTCGTTAGATGGTCAGTATGCAGCATTTGGTCAGGTCACTAATGGTATGGATGTAGTAGATGCTCTGTGTGCAAAGGTGAAGGTACAAGATAATAATGGAACGGTTGCATCTGCTGACCAGCCCGTTATTACAAAGATTACTATCACGGACTAATGCGTAGCTTATAGGAGCTTGCCATCAATCCATCGAGAACCAAGTAGTGTTTTGAGCTGCTGTACCCCTGTGGTGCGGTAGCTCTTGTTTGAACTATGTTCCAACCAAGCAGTATGTTGTGCATACCAATGAACCGTGCTCAAAAGATTTGCCTGCACGTCACTTTGTGCTTTCCAGCCAAGTTTCTGTGCTGCTTTGGATGCATTGCTGGCATAGCGAACGTCATGATTTTGCCTGTCGCTTACATAGCAGATGAGATTGTTGGAAATGGTGGCGTCGCACATAAGGACAGAGAGCTCACGTACCAGCATCTTTACAAGGGTAAGGTTGGCAATCTCTTTACCTGAGCTTAGGTTATACACATGGCCAGTACTGCCGTGGTGTGCAGCTGCACGTATGCCTGCAACATGGTCTGTTACGAGCATCCACTCACGTGTTTGTAAGCCAGTGCCATATACAGGAATTGGCTCATGATGTAAGGCTTTGCTTATGACTACAGGAATGAGCTTTTCGGGAAATTGATGTGAACCAAAAGCATTACAGCAACGCACGATAACGGCATCCAGACCGCGTGCAAGCTCTGCCTGGATGATTTTCTCGGCAGCACGCTTGCTTTGCGAGTAGGGGCTTGTTGGTGTGCAAGGATACGCTTCGTCAACAGGAGCATGACCCACAGGAATGGAGCCATACACTTCATCCGTAGAAACATAAAGCATGCGACAAGGGCTGCCTGATTGGGCAAGCTCACGCACGCAGGTGGCAACAGTCTGTGTGCCCATAACATTAGTGCGCTCAAAAGGTGAGGCATCAATAAACGATCGGTCAACATGACTTTCTGCTGCCAGATGAAAGACCGTGCGAGGCACAAAGTGTGCAAAAAGCTTGCGCAGAGAGCTGCTATCACAGATGTCTACCTGAGCAACGTAAAGGTGTGGAGCTGTGCAAGAGTCCTGTGCTATATCTAACAGGTTTTCTGGATTGCCAGCATAGGTAAACGCATCAAGCACGACCACGCGTGATGTGGGCTGCATGCTCAGCAAGGTGCGTGTAAGATGCGAGCCAATAAAACCAGCACCACCAGTTACAAAATATGTTGGTATGGTTTGTGGCTCCATGGCTGTGGCATCCTTAATCTGTGTAAGATGTGCAGTATTCGCACAATACTGCAAAGTTGGTAACTTGTACAATAAAGCATAGTGCGACTCACTATCTGCAAGCAACTTGCAATCAAATGAAGGGCAGACCATGTTGGATACTTCTTCGTCTCAAACCGAGCATGCCATTATTAGTGTTCTTGGTAGTGATAGACCAGGCATTGTAGCTGCGGTTTCAACCGTGTTAGCCAATCATAACGTCAACATTTTGGATATTTCTCAGACTATTTTGCAAGGTACGTTTACCATGACTATGCTTGTAGATGTAGAGAGTGCAGATAGCGATTTTGCTTGTATTCAGGATGCGCTGGGTGAGCTTTCGGATACTTTGGGTGTTCAAATCTCTATGCAGCGTGAGGATGTCTTTAAGTTTATGTATCGCTTGTAATCACCGGCAAGAAAGGTTGATTACATGGGCATACAGACCAATCCATATAGCTTGATGGTTTTCTCGGACATGGACGGTACGTTTGTGTCTGACGAGAAAACCGTGCCACCGTATAACGTAAAAAGTTTAACTGCTTTATATGAGGCAGACGGTTGTTTTGTCCCCTGTACGGGTAGGCCAACATCCGGCTTGCCTTCTGCATTGCTGGAGCATCCCAGTACACGCTATGCCATCTGTAACAATGGTGCACAGATACTGGAAGTGCAACAGCATGAGGTTGGCTTGCAGCTTGTGCCTTTACATGAGACAAACTTAGGGCATGAGCGTGCACATGAGCTTGTAGAGCTGCTAGAACCACTTGATGTCATTATGGATATCTTTACGGATTCTTGTGCGCTAGAGGCACAGTTTGACAGCATGCATTTACATGAGTTTATCCATGATCCACATACGCTTGTGTTAGCAAAACAGCTGCGCCAGAGTGTAGCTGTTGCTAACTATCATGAGCTTATAGATGCGTGCGATACCGTTGCACGCATAAGCGTGGTTTTTCGCGATCAACACACAGCGCAGACGCTGCGCAATCGCGTGGCACAAGATACCCGTTTAGCATGTGTAAGCTCAGCAGCTTGGAATATAGAAATATCTGATGCAAACTGCACTAAGGGCTCAGCACTGTCTTGGTTATGCGAGCATATCTCCCAAGATGTGGCACGTTCCGTTGCCTTTGGTGACTCTTTTAATGATGTATCCATGCTGCAGGCAGCAGGTAATGGCATTGCTATGGCCAACTCCATGGAGGGCGTATCTGCGTATGCCACTACCTTGCTTGCATGGACCAATAATGAGGCTGGCGTAGGTAGGTATCTTAATCAGCTTTTAGCGGACTTGTAGCGTCGTCCTCATCATCTTCGTCCAAAACCAAAGGTGCAAAGCTTGCCGTATCTCCGCCAACCAGCTCGTTGGTTGCATGAGCAAAGTTTTCTGAGCGGTCACCTTCAACGGCTGCAGAAAAAATATCGTCATCGTCATTGGCAGTAGTGGCAGCCATATCCTTCTTGGCAGCAACAACAGGAGTGCTTACAAACATGCGTTGTGCCTCTGCTGGATTGAGGGGTTTGCGAACGAGCTTATTACACTGCTTAATCTTAGAGAACAAAGGAACATACTCAAATAGTACGTTAGAGCCTTCCAAGCCGTACCAACGTGCGGGAGAGCCACACAAGCGGCGAATAAGGTATTTGAGTGTAATGACATGCTGGTCAAAACCAGAAATATCAGTTTCTGGAGAGAGCATCTTGCGCAGCAGGCAAAAACGGAAGTCACCCACCTTTGAGTGCTCACGATAAATAGAATACTTATGTTCCTGAGGAGCAAGTTGTCCGGAGTTCATCAAGTCCTCAACAATTTGGTACAGATATGTGTTAATGCGCTGGTTAACCCTAAAGCCCAGACGGATTTGTACCTTAAAAAGGAAGTCCGTATTAAAGCTATTGACAACAAATTCACGCGTGTAAGGCTCATCAGTTACCTGTACATTTAAGAAGTAGTAGGCCTTAGCACGCTTGGGGCGCTTATCCAAAATGGAATACAAGATATCGCGGTCTAACTTATCAAAGGATGAGTCATTCGTAAGGAATACCAGGTTGTCTGCGGTCATAGGATACTCGTCGTCATGAATCAGGCTATGAATCTGATCTAAGTAGCTATTGACGGGCAAGTAGACGGATTGTGTACGCTCTACAGCAGTGCCGCGACGCCATACATACATAACTACAAAGAGCGAGAAACCCATCAAGACAGTTACATAGCCACCATGGAAGAACTTCGTGAGGCTTGAGAAGAAGAACATAAGTTCAATGGCGCCAAAGATGATAATAAAGACCACGGCAAAGGGCATCCGATGCAGATTTTTGCTGATGTAGGTAAAGAGCAAAATGGTGGTCATAAGCATGGTTACGGTAATTGCTAAGCCATATGCAGCTTCCATATGACCAGAGCTTTGGAACAGCAACACAACGCCAATGCAGCCTGCCCACATAATGTTGTTAACCAAGGGAATGTAAATCTGACCTTTGGTTTCTGAGGGATAGTTAATCTTAAGATGAGGCATGAGGTTTAAGCGAATAGCCTCAGACACAATGGAGTAAGAACCCGTAATAAGAGCCTGGGAAGCAATGATTGCGGCAAACGTGGAAAGAATGACGGCAAAGGCGCGCAGTTCTTCGGGAAGCATTTGGAAGAACGGATTGAGGTCATTGATGGCAGCCATGGTGGCGTCACTGCGATGAGCTAAAATCCAAGCACCCTGTCCCAGATAATTAAGAATCAGGCAGGTTTTTACAAAGGGCCAGCTTACATAGATGTTGGGCTTACCAACATGACCCATATCAGAGTACAGAGCTTCTGCACCAGTAGTACACAAAAACACATTACCCAAAACCATAAGCCCGGCGTGATTGATGGAGCCGTCAAACAAAAAGACAAGGCCACGCATGGGGTTAAGAGCGCGCAAGATACTAAAATCTACCGTAAGATTAAGGAAGCCTGTAATGCCGAGGTATAAGAACCATATGGTCATAATGGGGCCAAAAGCTTTACCAATGGTAGAAGTGCCAGCACGCTGCATAACAAACAAACCACACAAGATAGCAACGGTAATGGCAACCACAATAGATTGGTTATCACCAATTACGGCATAAATGGGGTCAATAGTACGAAGACCTTCGATAGCGGTAGTAACCGTAACGGCGGGCGTAAGAATGCCGTCGGCAAGCAGGGCCGCACCGCCCATCATGGCAGGGATAATCAGCCATTTAGCGTTGCGTTTAACCAGGCTATAGAGTGCAAAGATACCACCTTCATTGTGGTTATCGGCACGCATAGCTACCAGCACGTATTTGACGGTCGTGATGAGCGTAAGCGTCCAGATAATCAAAGAAAGTGCACCCAACACGGTATTCTCGCTCATGGTAGCCAAGCCGCCATTACCCGCCATAATGGCTTTAAGGGTGTACATGGGGCTGGTGCCAATATCACCGTATACGATGCCTAAAGTAACCAGAATCATTCCTGCCGATAAAGGAATGGAGTGTGATTTACGCTTCTTTAATGAGGCGGTTTTGCTAGCTTGCACGTCTTCTCCTGTGTGACAGCTCTTATTAGGTAATTTCTCATTGTAATTCATGCCAAGGGACTTTCAACTGCGCTTGATGGGTAAAGTAGGGAGAAGAAAGTTTACCAAGAATCACTTTAGGAGTTATATATGTCTGATGTCAAAGAATCTGCAGCTACAAGCCATGAAAAAGCAGATGAGTTTCGCACGGTTGCTGCAGATCCTCGTCCAGCTGTTCCAGAGGCAAAATCTGCCAACCTCACGTGGTCTGCAAATGGCAAGACCATGGACTATACGGTAACTGCTGGACATCTTGAGGTGCGGGAGGATGCTGGAGCACTTTTGGCTCAAATGTTCTCTTTAAGTTATGTGGTAACTACTAATGGACAGCCTGATGTGTCTCGTCCTGTAACCTTTGCTTTTAATGGTGGTCCTGGTTCTGCGTCGGTGCCTGTAAACTTTGGTGGTATTGGCCCTGTTCGCGTAGAGACAAAAGGCGTACAGCACGTGGGCAAACCAGAGGTTAAGGACAATCCCTATACCTTGCTCCAGCAGTCTGATTTAGTCTTTTTAGATGCTCCTGGCACGGGGTGGTCTACGCTTGCAGAAGGAGTAGATCCCAAGAAAATCTTTGGTATTGATGGAGATGCGTCTGCCTTTGCACGTGCCATTCAAGATTGGTTAGAGAAGAACAATCGTTGGGGTAGTCCTATCTATTTGTTTGGTGAGTCGTATGGCACCATTCGTAATTCTCAGCTTATGCGTTTGTTGGGTGAGCAAGGCGTTTATGTAACGGGCGTTATTATGCTTTCTGCCATCTTTAACTGGGTGCAAACACTTCCTGGAGAAGACCTCTATTATCTGGGTATGATGCCAACGTATGCTGCTACGGCACAGTTCTTTGGCAAAGCAGGCAAAGATATGGATGAAGACGTTTGGTTTGATGCAGCCATAAGCTTTACAGAAGACATTTTGGCACCCGCCCTGCTTAAGGGAGATCGCCTAAGTGCAACAGAGGAGCAGCAGGTAGCAGAGCAGCTTTCTAACTATATTGGTTTGCCTGCTCAACTTATTGCCGCTAAGCACCTGCGCGTTGATTTGGAGACCTTCCGCACCAAGCTGCTCAAGGATGAAGCTCGGGTTATAGGTCGTTTGGATACCCGCTTTACCTCTGATTCTTACCACCCCGCACAGACTTCCCATGAGTTTTTAGCTATGGAAGATGCAGCTCTAGACGCTTTGGATGCACCTTGGAATATGGCATTGCGTACCTTCCTTCGCGAGAAGGTCGGCTACACTGCACCTACGCGCTATTTAGGTAGCAACTACACAACCATTGGCGTTAATTGGGATTGGAGCCATGCTTGCGCTGGTACTGAGGGCAAAGTAGGTGCGCCCAATGTAAGTTTTGACATTGCTACTGCACTGCGCCGTAGTCCAACTACCAAGCTTGCAATCTTAGGTGGCCGCTTTGATGCTGCCACTACCTACTGGAATGTGCTGCATGACCTGAGCACTCAGTTTTTATCGGATGACATTAAACAAAACATTGAGTGGCATCGCTATGGCTGTGGCCATATGGCATATGTGGATGTTCCTACGCTCATTGCTATGTATGATGACCTCAAGAACTTCTACAAAAAGAGCGCGCACTAGAGCATTGTATGAGTAGGCTATAATCAGACAGATGCATTACGTGCACCTTACACGAAGAAGAATATTGCTATGAATACACGGCCCAATTTGTGGATTGTCATTCCCTGTTACAACGAGCAAGAGGTTTTGCCTCTTACGGCGCCGCTTTTTCTCAAGGAGCTTCAGCAGCTTATTGATGCAGGGAAGGTTGCTTCTTCAAGTAAGATTTGCTTTATCAATGATGGTTCTACCGATAAAACCTGGGAGCTTATTAGCGAGCTTGCTGCCGCGCATGAGCATTATGAGGGGCTGTCACTTTCATGCAATCGTGGGCATCAAAATGCTCTTCTTGCTGGTTTGATGGAAGCTCGTACATACTGTGATGCCTGTATTTCTACAGATTGCGATGGCCAAGATGATATTCATGCCATTTCCAAGATGGTTGATGAGTATCTTGCTGGTTATGACGTAGTGTATGGCGTGCGTTCCAAGCGAGAAACTGATACTGCTTTTAAGCGTATGACCGCCGAGGGGTATTACAAGGTACTTAATATGCTAGGGGTAGATATCATATTTAATCATGCGGATTACCGCTTACTCAGCTCCCGTGCACTTGATGGTCTTGCAGAGTTTAATGAGGTCAATCTTTTCTTGCGGGGGCTTGTGCCTTTAGTGGGCTACAAATCCACTACCGTTACTTATGAGCGTTCTGAGCGTATGGCAGGCACAAGCCATTATTCGCTTACCAAGATGTTGGCGTTTGCCTTTGATGGTATTACGAGCTTATCTATTAAGCCTATTCATGTTATTGCATCGCTTGGTGCCATGTTTAGCCTTGTAGGTTTTATCGGCATTATCTGGGCAATCGTAAGTGTGTTTACGGGGTACACCATGCCAGGGTGGGCGAGCATGGTTTGCTTCATTTGTCTTTTTGGCGGGTTGCAGCTTTTAGCCCTAGGCATCATTGGCGAGTATATTGGCAAGATTTATCTTGAAGTAAAAAACCGCCCTCGTTTTATTGTCGCCGAGCGTACCTGGGATAAGCAATAGCCTAGCGAGAAAACCTACGCTTGCTGTCAGAGCTGCTGTCAGGGCGCTTGGGGTAAGGCTTTTTGCCACTGCTTTGTGGATTTGGGCGAGGACCTTTCAAGGCACGCGGTGCCTTGGTGGGCTTGGATGTATGAGGGGCGTCTTTGGCCCGTGGAGCCCTTCGTACTATATAACAGTGGTGAATCTTGCTATTACGCGCAAAGTCCTCTGGAATGGTCTTATCGGTAATATCTTCCAACTCAACACCAAATTTGGTGAGCGCCTCTGTATCGGGTTTAAAGTTGCGCAAGTTACAAGAAAATACGCATATACCGGTCTTGCTAAGCATACGAGATAGTGAAATAAGAAGCTCCACATGGTCACGCTGGACCTCCCAACCACGCTTGCGCATGCGAGAAGAATTAGAAAATGTGGGAGGGTCACAGAAGATAAGGTCATAGCGATGTGCACTGTGGCGTTCAGCGTCAATCCATTGAAGTACATCTGCCTGCACAAACTTGTGTGTGTCTTCGGTAAAACCATTGCGGCGCATATTGCGCTGAGCCCAATCCAAATATGTTTTAGACATGTCTACCGTTGTGGTATTGCGAGCGCCACCGTCGGCAGCATAACAGGTTGCGCTGCCCGTATAGGCAAATAAGTTGCAAAAATATCCATGCTCAGGAACTTTTTTGGCAAGTTCACGCAGCAGTGCGCGTGTGTCTCGATGGTCCAAGAATAAGCCGGTGTCCAGGTAGTCTTCAAAATTAACTTCAAGCGTCAGGCCATTCTCGTCAATCAAATGACCGTGACGACGTTGGTTGTCTTTTTGCTCGGTATTGGCATACTGCGAACCACCTTTGGAATGCATGCGTGTTTTGACATACACGTGCGTGGGGTCAATACCACAAATGAGTGGCGTAAGGGTAAGCATGTCCAACAGCCGCTCGTGAGCAAGGGTGGGGTCGACCGTTTTGGGGGCAGCGTATTCTGCAACAACTGCCCAGCGCTCAGGAGCTTGTAGCACACCAGCGCGGTGGCGGGGGAGGCCTTCATAGACATCAATGGCAGCGGCGTAGTCAGGCAGGTCTGCATCGTATATGCGATAGCAGCTTATATACTCGCGTTTGGCCCATTTTTTGCGAAGCTTATACATCTTAGAAAGACGTGCAGCAAACTGACTTGATGCTTCCATAAGCACAGCTACCTGCTTGTTGTCACCGTAGGTAACCAACGGCAGCTTTTGCGCGCGCTGCGTTACGTCATAGCTACGAATAGATGCCTTGTCTTGGCCCAGCAAAATATCAATGTGCTCGGTGGCTGTTATGTCCAGTGCTGCGTCGAGTGTGTTGGTGCTATCTACAGCGCTGAGGGACGTGGCATCTGGCAGCGCAGCAACAACACCGCGTGCTACGCTCAATGCCCGTGCTTCTACAGGCAGTTCATCTGCCGAGAAAAAACTGAGGTCGCACACGCATATGGCTGAGCTGTCTAGCTGAGCAGCTGCCTTCGTTACTGCGGTAGAGCTAACAAGCTGCGGCTCGTATGGGATGCCGGCGGCGCGCATGGTTTGGCGTGCAGCGGACTCCCAACCATGGCGATCATCTGCACCAATAAGAGTTAATGCGCTCGATGCACCCTTTTGTGCACGCGCTTTGGCTTCCGCTTGTAGACGCGCCCATGTTGTAGCCTCATGTCCAAGCCAGCCTTCAAAGCCCCAGGTATTGCGCAATAAACCAGGTGCGAGATCAAGTGCTTGAGCTGCTGCTTCGGCAAGGATAGTGCCTGCACCGGTATATACGCTCAGCAGCGTAGGGTTGGCGTGGCGACATGCACGAAACCAGCCAGCTTGTGCCAGCAGTGCAGCAGCATAGTCAGGGCGTAAGGGCGCTATGGGTTGACGAGCAGATTTGCCCATCTCGTAACCACGGCGAAAGAGGGGATTGCCAGATAAATCAATGCCAACCAGAGCGCTTGTGTTACGCAAACGCAGGGTAATGCGCAAATCAGGATTGGCAGGATTGGTTGTCAGACGAATTGCCTTCTTTGCGAGCATGCGGTCAGAAATGGCATCTTTGGTACGCAGGGCAGTAAATTGTGTGTTACGAAGCTCATCGTTCATGCCATGAGCGTTTATGGCAACCGTTGCCGTGGTGGAAACATGCTCTTCCCAGGGAAGTGCAGAGATGCTTTCATAAAGCTGGTTGGCATCTGCGGCGTTTACGCGCGCCAAAATAAGCGTAATGCGAGAAGCCAAACGAGACCACAAACACACGCGATAAGCGCACGCAAGGGTGCCGCTAAAACTTACTTGACCAGTAAGTGGGCGCACTTGCTCGCAGTCTAATGAGATAAGCTCATTGGCCAAGAGCTGTTCAAAACCCTTGGGGCATGTTGCCATAAACTCCATCGGGACACCTTTCGCCCGTCGTTTGAATGATGGTTAAAGTGTATCCGATACATGGGTAAATCTGAGTATTTACATCTTCCGCTGACAAGTAAGGTAAATATGGCTAACATTTATAGAATATAACAATTGTACGCAACGAATTGTACATAACGACGCACAAGCGTCACTGGTATAGCTTCTAACTCTCTGGTAAGGAGACCCGCTCATGGATCAAAGCATTAAAGAAACGGTTACTCAGTGGCTGAATAACCTGAAAGAACAAGATTTAGTTGACGAGCTCAAGGCACTTATCGCGGCCGATACTGACGAGTTGTATGACGCGTTTTATCGTGGTCTGGAGTTTGGGACAGCTGGCCTTCGCGGAACGATTGGTGTGGGCACCAATCGCATGAACGTGCACGTGGTTGCTCGGGCAACGCAGGGTGTAGCGGACTATCTTAATGCTCATTACACTCATCCAAGTGTTGCGATAGCGCGCGATTCTCGCAATAAGGGCGAGGAGTTTCAGCGTGTAGCAGCTGGTGTTTTGGCAGCCAATGGCATCCATGTGTACGTGTATCCTCGCATCGAGCCCGTTCCAGCGCTGTCTTTTGCGGTGCGTCGTTTGGGCACCAGCGCTGGTATTGTGTTAACCGCAAGTCATAACCCCGCAAAATATAACGGTTATAAGGTGTATAACGAGCATGGCGGTCAAATTGCCAACGAGGCTGCAGATGAGATTAGTGCTGCCATTGTAAAGACGGCTATGTTTGGTGCCGTGAAGTGCATGGACTTTGATCAAGCCCTGCAGCAGGGATTGATTGAGTGGACACCTGAGTATGTGCTTGATGATTTTATACAGGCCATCAAGGAAGTTTCCGTCCCTGGCTTTAAGGCATCCGATGGCTACAAAGTGGTATACACTCCGCTTAATGGCACTGGCATGGAGTGTGTAAGTCGCATTCTGTCCGAAATTGGCGTAAACGACGTAACGGTTGTCCCCGAGCAATCTGAGCCTAATGGAGATTTCCCCACGTGCCCGTATCCCAACCCTGAGTTTCGTGAGGCACTTGATTTAGGGCTTACCTTGGCAGATGAGGTCAAGCCTAACCTGTTGGTAGCAACTGATCCCGATGCAGATCGTATGGGGACTGCCATTCCTCATGCCGGTGAGTACAAGCTGCTCTCTGGCAACGAGATGGGCGTGCTGCTTATGGACTGGTTGTCTACTATGGCCCAGCAAAACGGCGAGGACGTGTCGTCCAAGGTGGCAGTTACCACTATTGTTTCGAGCTCTATGTGTGACGCTATAGCTGTCGATAAGGGCTTTGAGCTGCGTCGCGTGCTTACAGGCTTTAAGTACATTGGTGATCAAATTGATCAGCTTACTGCGGCGGGCCAGTCCAATCGCTTCCTGATGGGCTTTGAGGAGTCGTACGGCTATTTGGTTGGTACGCACGCACGCGATAAAGACGCTATTGTTGCAACTATGCTGTGCGTAGAAATGGCATCCTACTACGCTGCAAAGGGCATGGATTTGTACGAGGCTATGGAAGCTTTGTACCAAAAGTATGGTTACTACCTTAACGGCACAGTAAACGCTAGCTTCCCTGGTGCTGCAGGTGCTGCTCATATGGCAGAAATTATGGATGGCCTACGCACCAATCCTCCTGTAGAGATTGGTGGCTATAAGGTGCTTGCCACAACAGACTTCGCAACGGGCCCTCAAATGCCTCGTGTGTCTGGCCTGCAAAAAGAAGCGCCTCAGGTTTTGCCCTCCTCCAATGTCATTGAGTTTGCGCTTGAGGGCAACAATAAGGTTATTTTCCGTCCATCGGGCACCGAGCCTAAGGTAAAGGCCTATTTGTTCTCTAAGGGCGCTACGCGTGCAGAGTCCGAGGCTGTTCGTGCAGCTTTGCAAGAGGCTTCCGAGAAGCTCTTAGCCTAGCGCTTGTGACCTGCGCAAACTTCTTACGTAGCGTAGGGTGGACGGTAGTTAATAAGCAGAATACAAACAATAGTTACGTAAAACGAGAACAGTAGCTACATGGGATGAGAACAATAGCTACGTTTGCAATAGCTACGTTTGTGTTGCGTCGTGTCATTATTAATATTAATAATGACACGACGCTTTAGAAACTAAAGGCAAAAAGCTTGATGATGTAAGCCATAAAGAACCGCCTCTCATTTTTTGTTCCAGAAATGAGAGGCGGTTTACTGTAAGTGGGGTAAGCAGGCTCAACCTAAACAACTCAATCAGTAAGGCGAGCTATGAAATCAATCCTTACTCGGAGGATTTGGAAGAGCCAGAGGAGCTAGAAGCGCTAGCATCTGCGCTATCAGCACTCTTGGACTCATCGGAGCTATCCTGGGTAGTCTCTTCAGCGGGGTGCATAACCATCATTTTGCTGGAGGTGTATCCCAAGATGGTTTGTACTGCCCAAGGACGAGTGCTTACTAGGCTATTGGTGGGGTCGTATACGTTTACGGTGCCGTCTGCATTGAGGCTTGCCAGCAGTACATAGTGCTGATGGTTGGTAAAGGTTTTATCGTTTACCAGCACAATAATGGGATGATTATTTTTAAGGGAACCCGTAATTTCATTTGCAGAAGCGTCAACGGACTCTGCGTACAGGCCCAAATCTTTGGCCTTGTCAGTAAAGAACTTGAGGTCGGTAAAGGCATCGCCGGTGGCATAGTTGTTATCGGTGGCAAGTTTTGCAATGGTTGCAGGAGTTTGGTCATTCTTGCCCGTTAAAGACATGTAAGCCATAGCAAGGACAGTAGGACCGGATCCAGTTACTCCCAAAGGAGCATTTGCATAGTCTATAAAGCCCCAGCGCGCGTCATAGGAATACAACAGGGGAACGGTGTTCTTAGTAACGGCATCAGAGTAAGTCTGCGCTTCTTTGGAGGCAGTGGGGACCTTGGCAACAAAGTCTACTGCTGCAGGGTCTTCAAATGCAAGTTCAATAATGCGCTCATTGGTGTATTTATCGGCATTTTTGGCAATGGATTTCCAGTTGTCTCCCACAGAGAGCTGTCCTTCCAAGCTCTTACTGAGCTCGCTAGAAATACCTGCTGCAATACCGCTTTCATTCTGAGTGGCTTCTACCGTTGGAGCCTTCTTTGCAGTACAGCTCCGTACGCAACTAGAAATGCCTACAACAAGCAAAATGACAATAATAATACCGCCTACAAGAACAGCAATGACACGCGGATTATACCTGCCAAAGATGCCGCGCTTGTTAAGGTCAATACGCTGTCCACGCAAAGAGTATTCGCCTGTGCCATCCGCACGCTGAGAACGGCCTGCGGCAGAAATGCCAGATGACTGTCTCCGTTGACGCTCTGATGTGCGTGCCTGACGAGCTCGCTGCTGAGACACCGGCCTTGATGAGCGAGGTTGCTGTGAGTACGGCATATAGCTCCTTCGTTTAACCAATCAGGCTGCATGTAAGGTTACATGCTTTATTGATACTGTTTAATATAGCGCGGATTGTGCATAAGCGCACGTGTATTATGGTATTGGTGCATATAAAACGATGGAAGGTAGTTTTTGGGATGAATAGATTGTTGGCACAAATCGTGAAGTTTGGCGTTGTGGGTGTTTTGGCCACCTTGGTAGACTTTGGCATCATGATTGCTCTGCATGAGTGGCTGGGTATGAATCCCATTATTGCTTCTGCTATTTCCTTTACCGTTTCTGCTATTTTTAACTACCTTGCATCCATGCGCTATGTATTTACCCATCGAGAAGATCTGTCTAAGACGCGCGAGTTTATCGTCTTCTTTGTTTTGTCTGTTGTTGGACTACTTCTTAACTCATGTATTATGTGGGCAGGCGAGCTCAGCTTTACCGCTTTGGGTGTTGCCTATGCTAATGGGCCGTACTATGTGGGCGTAAAGGTAGTTGCTACAGGCGTTGTTATGGTTTGGAACTTTGTGTCTCGTAAAGTCTGGTTAGACGCAGATACTTCCCATAAAGCGAGTGCCCCTGCTCGCAAGTAAATTGTCACAAAAGGTTTTGTATGCAGTTCTTTGAGTACATACGCCAGCATCTTTGCGCGCTGATTCTTGGTGCGCTGATAGGTGCAGTTGTTGGTGGTGTTGCTGCCCGGTATATAGGTGGTGTGCCTCTGCCCGCGGGTACATCGTTTGAGCTGTGTTCATATGAGGTACAAACAGCAGTTCCCTCTATGGTCAGCCCTCGTGAAGTGGCACGTAACTTTACAACTTTGCGTGCACAAAAGCAGTTTAAACAGGAATGGATGGAGCAAACTCCTGCATGGATGTATCTGTATTCTCGACATGACGGATACGTATACGCTCTTATTGGTACGGATTCTCCAGAACAGCAGACGCTTGCTCAACAGCAGCTTGCGGCGCAGGCAACACAATTTTTTAAGCAGGCATATTCCTCAGATGATGGAACATATACCTTAGTGCAGCAGCAAACAGAACGCATTGGTGCCTCTGATGCTGCAACCATATTGGCCCCTGTTTTTTGTGCATGGGTTGTAACCTTTGGTATTGCAACAGCGGCGCTCTGTGTTGCTATCGCCTTGTATGCCTATAAGCCAAAGGACCGCAAGCCAAAGGAGCAGAGTATATGATGATATACGTCTATACTGCACTGTTGAGCTGCATGTTTGTTTGGCTTGCCGCTATGCCACTGTGTTCCAAACACCAGCAATGGGCTTTGTGGATAGGAGCCTTTTTAGTTATGTGGCTTCCTGCGGCTATACGTCTAGATATTGGTGTTGACTACTCGCGTTTCCAAGGATATTCCGAGCTGTATACCATTTATGGATCTGGTGGTTCTATCCCACAGGGTATGGACATTGGTTTTGTGGCGCTTATCCGTGTATTGTGGACAATCAGCAAATCTCCGCAGCTGTTATTTGCGGTGAGCTCCGCTTTTATCTACGCACTTATGATGCGCGCTTGCAAAAGGCTTTCTTTGCATCCAGTTTTTAGTCTTGCTTTGTTTTTTATTGCAGGCTTTTACTTTGAGACGTATAACATCATTCGTCAGTGGATGGCTTTGGCATGTATCTTTAATGCATTGGAATGGATTGCGCCATCGGCGTTTGCCCAACACGAACCTGACCAAAAGAGTAGTGTTATCCAGCGGGATAGTACGGCAGAGAAAACAGGAGAGAAAAGCTACAATACTCTTCACTGTTTTGCCTGTTATGGAGCTTGGGTTTTGTTAGGAGCAGCATTCCATATAAGTGCTCTTATTTTCTTACTGCTCTGGCCTCTGTATTTCCTTAAGCTCAATTCTAAGCGCGCCTTGGTCTTATTGGCTGTCTTTTTGGTAGTGGGGTATGTGGCTAAAAATGTGGGCAAAGTTGTACTTTCTGGTACGCGCTTTGGTCGCTATCTGTATGACAGTAGCTCAGGGTATGCAGTTGTGTCTCCCCATTGGGACAGTATTATTGTAATGAGCATCTGCTTGGTCTTTATATTGTGGCAATTTAGACGCAAACAGGAACTTTCACGTTGGGACAATGCGCTTGTTCTTTTAAGTGTTTTAGGCTGCGCATCTGCGCTTGCTGGTTTGTATATGCCTTTTATCTTTGAGCGCATTGCTCGGTATTTTGCCCCATTTATCCTGCTGCAATTACCTACTGCAGTTATGGAGGAGCAGTCAACCCATAAACGTTATGCATATATTCTTGCAATTATGGCTTGCTGGCTTCTTGCAACATTTGTGCGCGTATACTTTGGCGGGCAATTTGGTGTTTTGCCATTTCAGAGCATATTTCTACACGCTTAATGCAATAAAAACAGTATATATGTCAATTCAGGGTATAAATCACATGCTTTCATAGAATTATTTATTGCATTTACATACATTTTTGATAGTGTTTTATGCGTTAAAAACATAAATGACTAGGAAACAGTAATCAAGTATGAGTATCCAATAATTTTACTGTTTCAATAAGGAGTTGCCACCATGGTTAAAAAGCGCAACAGTAGGCAAGATGCTATTCGAGACATTGTTCGAAGCAAGTCTATTCGCACGCAGCGTGCACTTGTGCAAGAGCTTATGAATGATGGCTACAATTGCACGCAAGCAACTGTTTCACGTGACATTGCAGATATGGGTCTGCGCAAACTGCCCGAGGGCATCTATGTATTGGCAGAGGACTTACACCTTCAGCGTATGGTTTCTGAATTGGTTCAGAGTGTTCGTCGTGTAGATAACCAGGTGTTAATTAAGGCTCAGCCAGGTACTGCTCCTGGTATTGCTGCTGCTATTGATGCAGCAGATCTTCCTACCGTTGTTGGTTCGCTTGCTGGTAATGACACTATTTTAGTTGTAACTGATGCTGCAAAGACTGGTGCAGATTTTGAGGTATTGGTAAACAAATTGCGCAACGTATAGCACAGTTTTGTCAGAGCATAAAAATCCCTCGCCTTGTATGCGTATACAGGGCGAGGGATTTGCTTTGTGCCTTAGATGCGTGCAATCCAAAGCTGGGCAGTTGACCTGACAGATTGACTAAAGCTATTAGTCTCCGGCAGCTGCTGTATCAGGCGGGTTGTTATCAGGGGTAGCGGGTGTAGTGGGCGAGTCAACGGGATCGGTCTGCTCTTCTTCTGGCTGCTCGGTTTGTGGTGTTTCCTCTGTTGTTTGCGCTGGAGTCTCTGGCTTTTGGGACTTAGCAAACGCCCAAGCGCTCGAAGGCTTGTAGCTTGGCGCAGGACTGGAAGTAAACTCTTGGCGCGCAACGCCGCCTAACGTCAGGTCTAAATAGCGACCAAAAATAGGACAAGATGTATTAGAGGGGTGACCAGCAGAGCCATATACATAGATGGTTTTCTCTTCACGGAAGCCAGTCCAAACAGCAACAGTAGTCTGGGGTGTATAGCCTACAAACCAAAGGTCGCGAGCGTTTTCTGTAGTGCCTGTTTTACCAGCAATGGGCTGATTAACATGGCGAGAATAGCTGCGAACAGCCGTAGCAGTACCGCTGTTTACAACGCCTTGCAACACTTGTGTGGTTGCATAAGCTACCTCGCCAGAGATAGCTTGAGTTGCTTGCTCCTTATGCTCGTACACGGTGTTGTTGTTGCGGTCTTCAATCTTGGTAATAGCAACCGCATCACGGTGAATACCATTATTTGCCAAGGTGGAATACGCCTCTGCCATTTGCAGGGGAGGAACACCAATGGTACCAAGGGTAATAGAGGCATATGAGGGGATATCTACCTTAATGCCCATGCTTTTTGCTGTGCTCGAGATGGTGGCGCCACCAATGGCCTGTGCAACTTGTACATAGCCCGTGTTGGAGGAAACCTCTGTGGCGCGTGCAAAAGAAATAGTGCCGTAGTTGGTGTTGCCATAGTTCTGGACGCGCCATGTGGGTGTTACCTGAACAGGTGAGTTGCAGTTAAGGTTGGTCTTGGGGTCAAGACCCTGAGAAATAGCTGCGACTAAGGTAAAGGCCTTAAAGCTTGAGCCAGGCTGGCGGCGTGCCTGAGTTGCTAAGTTAAATTGGTTAGTATCGTAGTCTCGTCCACCTACCATGGCATCAATGTAGCCATTTTGGTTATTGATGGCTACAAGAGCGCTTTCTAGCTCGCTATTGCCAATGGCATCAAGTTGCGCCTGGACGGCCTTCTCGGCAGCATCTTGTTTATCTGGGTCTAAGGTGGTGTATACCTTCAGGCCACCCTGATAAATGGTTTTGGCATCAAAGTCTTCAGACAAAAGAGATGCAATATAGCTGGTGAAGTAAGGGTACTTGCCCTTCTCGCTGGTAACAGACTGTCCGCGATTAAGCGTAATGTCTTCTTGGGAGGCTGCGTCATACTCTTCCTGAGTAATATCGCCAGCCTTAAGCATACGCTTAAGAACAACGTTACGACGAGCCTTAGAATCGTTGGGATTAACAGTGGGGTCATATGCGGTAGGGGAGTTAGGAATACCAACAAGTGTTGCTGCTTCTGCCAAAGTCAGCTCATTGGCGTGCTTATTAAAGTAGGTAATGGATGCAGCCTCAATACCATAGGCACCTTGTCCGTAGTAAATGGTGTTTAGGTACATCATAAGAATCTGATCTTTGGTGTAGGTCTTTTCCATCTCTACAGCAATATAGGCTTCACGTACCTTACGTTTGACGGTTTTATCAAACTGCTCATCAGACAAAACAGTGTTGCGAACAAGCTGTTGTGTAATGGTAGATGCGCCCTCAGAGCCACCAGAAGCGTTAGAGAATATTGCACGCATGATGCCGTAGGGGTCTACGCCATTGTGCTTGTAAAAACGGATGTCCTCGGTGTCTACCGTGCCCTTAATAACGTAAGGAGAAACGTTCTCCATAGTTACGCTCTTGCGGTTTTGTAGGTAAAAGTTTGCAATGACATTACCTTTAACGTCATACACCGTGGTTGGTTCTGCAACAAGGTAGGCGTCTGCAGATTTATAATCTGGCAGGTCAGTTAGCCAAAAGGTCATGAGCGAGCCCAAAGAAACCATGAGCGCAATGCCCAGTAGGCCGATAAAACCAAAGACGCCAAGTACACCAAAGCCAAAAGCATGAGTCTGCGCATGCCTATGAGCTCTACGTGTGCGAACACCCATTAAATCCTCCTCTTGTTCGCCATTGGGAGCTAGTCTGTTCACATGTGTGACAGGATGCGAACGTAAGTAACTCTTAATTGTGAACTATCTTGCATTATAAAGTGAGCGTCAATGGCAAATGTATTTGTGTTACTTGGCATTTTGCTGTGAATTTCACAGGCGTATCACACTCAAGAGCACTTACGTTACACTGCTGTACATACATCCTTGTAACGCACAGAACGCACAGGCATGGTTTGTAAGCACGCAAGGGGAGTATGTAAAGGAGAGCAGGTGTGGGTGTGCAAAGCAAACAACAAGCTCATCGTACAGATTTTCTTGTGCTTGGCATAGGAAGCGTATGCGTGCTTTGCTTGGTTTTGCTTCCGCTGCTCGTAATCTCAGTGTTTAACCATTCCTATGCAGATGACTGGCATTATGGCGTATGGGCGCATCTTGCTCTGCAACAATCTCAGGGCAATGTGTTGGCTGCTATTGCGGAAGCTTTAAGACAGGTGAGTGTTGCATGGTTTGACTGGCAGGGCACGTATTCTGCCATTTTTTTAATGGCACTCCAGCCCGGTGTTTTCTCAGAAAGTGCCTACGTTATAAGTGCTTGGATTGCTCTTGCTCTGTTGGTGGGCTGTACGTTCTATTTTGTGCGTACCACCATGCAGATTTGTTTGCATGATTACAGTTATGCTTGGTTAAGTGTGGCGTCTGTGCTCCTGATTGCGCAGCTTTTGTTGCAACCAAGTCCTGTAGAAGGTATTTTTTGGTACAACAGCGCTATATATTACACGGGCTACCATGCTTTAATGCTGCTGCTTATTGGCTTTATTATTCGTACTATGACCATAGAGAAGCTCTGGGTTTTTATAGTACGAGTCTGCGTTGCAACGCTGTTAGCACTCTTTGTTGCTGGCGGTAATTTTGTAACGCTTTTAGTGGCACTTGAATTGGGAATGAGCGCAACCATTGCGGTTATAGTAAAGCGTCATGGCAAAATGGCTTGCGTGGTAATTCCTACCATTGCTTTGATACTTGGCGCTATTGTGAGTTTTTCTGCACCTGGTAATGAAGTACGCCAACAAGTGCAATTCCCCAATACTAAGCTAGGAGTATTGGATACGATTGTGCAATCTACAGGGGCATCTCTACATGGGCTCATGGATTGGGTGGACGGTTTTGTAGTAATCATGCTGCTGTTTTTGTTACCACTCTTTGTGTATGTACTACGTCAGAGTGGCATAGCACAAAAGTTTAGCTTTAGCCAACCGGGATGGGTAAGCATTGCAAGTATGGCTCTGTTTGCCTCCAGCTTTACGCCCACACTGTACTCCATGGGTACCGTAGGGCCTGGTCGTGTACAAAACTGTCGTTTTGATTTGCTGGTTGTATTACTTGCTGTCAACCTTGTATGGTGGATTGGTTGGGTCTTGCATAAACGCTTGATTGAAGCAGCCACACTACAAGACATATCAGTGGATATGCCCGTGCAGCCACAGCTACTTTTCTCGGCAAGAAAAGTAGCTCATATTTGTGCAGGTATAGGGCTTGTGTTTACCGTCATTTTAAGCGCATCATATGCCCATGCTGCCTCTCGAGAAAAGCTGTCTAGTTTGTCTGCGTTTCATTCCATAGTTACGGGTCAAGCGCAGAGCTATGACAGGCAGGTATCCAATCGCATATATTTGATTGAAACCTCACATGAACAAGAGGTAACAGTGCCTTTTTACCGTAATGTACCTCATGTTTTGTTAATGGGTGATATTAGAGACAACATGGATAATTACATTAATTATCGCTTGGCTCAATGGTATGGGAAAAAATCAATTATTGGATATTCGCTGCAGTCTTAAAAATAGTGTTTAGTTACGGTTTTATTTAATCGCGTATGGTTGCGCGCACATGTTGTGTGTTCGTGCGTTATTCTGTACCAATGCAATTGTGAACGCGTGGGTTTGCTGCGCGTCTTTTTGTTAGTACGTTACGTCATACAACCCATGGAGGGTAGAGCATTGCTTTCTGTTGATGAGCAGCTTAAGGTAATTACGTCTGGAACCATGCAGATTGTTCCATTGGATGAACTCAAAAAGAAGCTCGAGAAGGGCACCTCGCTGACTATTAAGCTTGGCGTAGATCCAACCAGTCCTGACCTTCATTTAGGTCATGCAGTTCCTTTACGTAAGATGCGTCAATTCCAAGATTTGGGTCATAGCGTCACGCTCATCATTGGCAATGGTACTGCTCTTATTGGTGACCCTTCAGGGCGCGATTCTACCCGTCCTCCGCTCACGGAAGAGCAGGTAGAAGAAAATGCCAAAACGTATGTTGCCCAGGCAATGAAGGTGCTAGACCCAGAAAAGACCACCATTGTGCACAATGGTGAGTGGCTTAAGCCCATGCAGTTGTCTGACATGTTAGGTCTTATGAGCAAGTTTAACGTTGCCCGTATTTTGGAGCGCGAGGACTTCCATAATCGGTATGTTAACGGCATGTCCATCTCTTTGCATGAGTTCATTTATCCCGTGTTGCAAGCGTATGATTCCGTAGTTATCAATGCAGATGTAGAGATGGGCGGCAATGATCAGATCTTCAATCTGCTTGCTGGCCGTGATCTTATGCGCGCACAGGGTATGGAGCCTCAGGTTGCGCTAACCATGCCTTTGCTGGTTGGTTTAGACGGCACTAAAAAGATGTCAAAGAGTTACAAAAACTATGTAGGTCTTACTGACCCCGCAGATGATATGTACGGCAAACTTATGTCCATTGCCGATGAGCTCATTCCTATGTACTTCCGTCTGTGCTCTACACTGCCCGTGGATGAGGTTGAGAAGATCGATACACAGTTTGCGGATGGCAGCGCTGACCCGTATGTTCTTAAGCGTATGCTTGCACGCAACATCTGTGATTTGTATCACGGCGAGGGTGCGGGACAAGCGGCAGAAGCTGCTTTTGATGCAACCTTTAAACGCAATGAGGTACCTGAGGACATTGCTGAGTTTGCGTTGAGTACGGTCGAAGTAAATGATGAAGGCATGGTATACCTTGCCAAGCTTATGGTAGACGTACAGATTGCAAAATCTGCTGGTGAAGCACGTCGTTTGATTGATGGCGGTGGCGTCAAGATTAACGGTGAGGCCGTTGCGCCTAGGTGCTATAATGTAGCTCCAGAACTCTTTGGAGCAGGAACAACTATTCAGTCTGGTAAGCGTCGTTGGGCTCGCTTGGTTTAGTAACGGAGACACTATGAAAAAGCTTATTACGTCGCTTGTAGCGGCATTGTTTTTGGTGGGCAGCTTAAGCAGCCCTGCATTAGCAGAAGACTATGTAGATGACTATCGCTCAACTACGGGCATTACGGGTATTGGTGTTAGGCCTTTGCCGCAAGATCCCACGGTAATTTCTTCCACAGGTACTTCTGTGCCAAATACCATTGTTTTGGGCAATGATGTTTCATCCAAATTGTCTAAAGTTCAGATTACGCATGAGGTTCGTAATCTGGTAAATCCAACAGATGTACGCCAAGATACGGTAAAGCCTTATGGCTTCAACGTTATTAATACGGTATATACCGCAACTGCTGCAAATGCCAATAATGAAATCAAGCCAGGTGATTACTTTACTATTCAGCTTGATTCTGCAGCTCGTTTAGGTGGCACAGTTGATGATAAGGTAGTGGCTGTACGCAGCCTCTTTGATGGTAATGAGCTTGTTGCCTATGCTATCTATGAGCCACAAACCGCAAAGGTAACCTATGTATTTACAGACTATGTAAATACGCATACAGACATTGCCCTTTATAACCAGTTTAAAGAGTATCCTTCTGCGGCTCTTATCCCCAATAACGGTTCATATACCTGGACTGATTCCTTTGGCGGGGTAAGCAAGTCTGAGACGTACAACATTGACTGGGGTACTGGTGCAAGCACGCTCAATACTCTAAAAGCTGGTGCATTCCAACATAGTGCTCAGCAAATCTATACCATTAACCCCGAGACTAAGCGCTATGTACAGTTTAATAATGCTGTTTTTGCCGATAAAACCCAGCCAGTCTCATTTAGGTGGCAAAACTATGCCAATCCAGTATATGACAACGCTCAGGTAAAGGTGTATGCCTTACCAGAGTCCATGCCTTTTTGCGATAGCCAAGTATATGACACAAGCAAACTTACTGATGTCACAGATTCCTTTACCATTACTAAGGAAACGCTTAATGGGGCTGCTTACCTCGATATTGTTCAGACTTCTAACATCGGTGCCTATAGTGGGAAGTACTATGTCACCGTTGATGATGAGTACAACCCCGATGAGGGCGTTAACTCAATGATTGAAACCGTTTCGTATGATGCTGATCAGCAGGCATTCCCAACAAGTAACGCTACGGGACGCATTTCTGGTGACATTATATATATCGATAAGGGCGCCACGCAGGCGTATGCTACGGGAAGATATACACAACCAACAAGGCCTATCATGCAAAAGCGCATTAAGCTGGTAAAGACTAATCCTGCTGGTGAGCCGCTGCAGTATGCAGAATATGAAGTATGTGATGCAAAGGGTAATGCGGTAGACATGATTGTTACCGGCAAAGACGGTATTGGATATTCCAAGGCACTTGATTTGGGCACGTATACTATTAAGGAAACTAAGGCTCCTCAAGGATATGAACTTAGTAGTGCAGTAGAGTCTGTTACCTTGAGCCATGAAGGCTCTAGCTTGGTACAGGTAGATGTTGTAGACCAGAAGAAGCTCGAGCAGCCTACTCCTTCTACAGACATTCCTAATAATCAAACGAGCAAACCAAGCACGCCCAAACCTTCGGCCACGCAAAGCAACAAACGCGTACCTGCGGTTTTGCCTAAGACCTCTGACGATTTTAATGTTTGGATTCCGATTGGTGTTTCTATAGTGGCAGCAAACATTTGCATTTTTGCGGCGGTCCTTAGGAAAAAGAAATAGCAACTTTCTGATAGGGATGCTTTAAAAACGTAAACGGTTAACAGGCTTGCTGTGCAAGCCTGTTTTTATAGTTCCTGCTGCGTTTATAGAAACTCAGACTGCATCACAAGAAGCTAATGCTAATACGGTACACTAGCGAATAATAAAAATTGCATGTTTGGAGTTAGAACTATGGCACTTATCTCTTGTGTAGTACCTGCCTATAATGTTGAGAAATACATTGGCCGTTGTTTAACGAGTCTCAAGAATCAAACGTTTGATGACTTTGAAGTCATTGTTGTAGATGATGCAAGCACTGATGCTACTGCACAAGAGATAGATAAGGTCATCTACGGCGATAACCGTTTTGTTGTGGTCCGTCATGAGGAAAACCGTAATTTACACCTTGCACGCAAATCTGGTGTTATGGCAGCTCAGGGTGAATATATCATCTTTGTAGACGGTGATGATGAATTAGCAGATGAAACGTTTGAGCGTGCAGTAGAACGCATGCGTAAAACACCCTGTGATATGTTGCATTTTGGTGTCAAAGTCATAACTGACGATGATGCTCTTCCTGAGGAATATTTACTGCATGATGACAATAAACTTGATGCCCCTCGTCTTGAGGGGAAAGATATCATCCATAAAATATATGATGAATCACAGGGTTTTAGTGTTGACTGGCGTGTAACTCAAATTCTATATTCTGCGCGGATTGTAAAAGAGGCATTTGAAGAAATGCCTGATTTAAACTTATTGAGAGCAGAAGATAGCTTTGAATCATTGGTTATTACTTCCAAGGCTTCCTCAATGGAGTTTATGGATGAGTATTTGGGTTACTTGTACCATTTTGGTTGCGGAATAATGGGTACCACTCAAATTAATCTCCTAGATTTTGAAAAGCACTGTAAGCAGATGGCTGCGTGTCTTGCTGCAGGGAAAAACTATGCACAGCACTATCCACAGAGCATCCCACAAGCATGTCTCGATGGATTTATATATCAGAATATTGTATTTATCGCTAATGAGTGGCGTGATCGTGTTGCTCGAGAAGATAAAGAAGTTGCAGCTGCAATCTTGGTACGCAACTTTGGTAAAGCACAAATCAATACAGAATTATGGCGTTTGGTGCGTGATCGAGCTTATGACTTTATTGCAAAAGGTACACTCCCTGAAGCAAATGATATTTTGTATCTCTACTATCGAGTAGCGCAAGATACTTACACTACTACAGATGATGTTACGGTGCTTAATCATTTACACGCCATGCAACGGGCTGCTCAAGATCATATGGACCAGTTGCGCAGCACACGTAAAAAGCAAGAGTACAAGGCTCAAGACCTGCGTATTTTTGTTACTACCCACAAACGAGTAGATTTTCCCGAGTCTCCCATATTCCAGCCAGTGCAAGTGGGAGGTCTTCTTAAGAATCCTGAATCTCGTTTTATGGACTCCTTCCATGATGATGAAGGCGACAACATCAGTAGCAAAAATCCTTACTATTGTGAGATGACCGTACAGTATTGGGCATGGAAGAATGCCATGGCAGATTACATGGGCTTCTGCCATTATCGTCGCTACTTTAATTTCTCGGAAACCGAGTACGAGGAAAACGAGTACGGCGAGGTCATGGATAGCTTTATTGATGCAACATCCATTGCCAAATACGGCTTAGATTCCCAAAGTGCTCGTGCTTGTATTGAGGGCTATGATGTTATTACGACGCGCTTCCAAGACTTACGCCATATGCCAGGTGATTTTACAACGCCGTATGAGCAATATAAGGCAGCTCCTTTGCTCCACATTGAGGACATAGACCTTCTTGTTAACATTATTGCTGAGCTCCAACCTGAGTATTTGAATGATGCACGAGCCTTCTTTACTGGGCACGAGAGCTGCTTCTGCAACATGTATATTATGCGCGGCCAGATTTTCTCGGACTATTGCGCGTGGGTATTTCCCATTTTAGAGAAATACTGTAACGAAGCTCATATGGAGCATTACAGTAAGGAAGCCTTGCGCACTCCTGGCCATCTAACAGAGCGTTTGTTTAATATTTACTACAGGCATGCTCTGCGTACTAATGCGGGCTGGAAAACAAAACAGCTTCAATGCGTCCACTTTGAGCAGCCAGATAAAACCTATGATTTGCAGCCTATTGTGGATGTTCGTCAGGACGCCTTGGGCAAAAAGATTGTGCCGGTGGTCTTTGCATCGGATAACAACTATGTGCCTATGCTTTCTACCACTATGTTTTCTATGTTGTGCAATGCTAATCCTTCCAACTTTTATGACATTGTGGTGCTCGAGCGCAATATTGATGGCGCGCGTCGTGAAACCATCCAAAAGATGGTGGCAGACTTTGGTAATGCATCTGTTCGGTTTTACAATGTCTCCCGTATGATTCGCGGGTATGACTTGTCCACCAACAACGAGCATATCTCACTAGAAACCTACTATCGCTTCCTTGTACAGGAGATTTTATCGTTCTACGATAAGGTACTGTATCTGGATTCTGATCTCATTGTTCGTGGTGATGTTTCTGAGCTCTTTGATACGGAGCTGGGTACTAATCTGCTTGCTGCGGCCCATGATTTGGACTATTTGGGCAACCTCAACATGAATGATGGCAAACGTATGAAGTATACGGTTGAGGAACTGGGTCTTGTGGATCCTTATGAGTATTTCCAAGCTGGTGTACTCGTGCTTAACACCGCCCAGATGCGTAAGTTGCATACTGTGAGCGAGTGGATGGACATTGTTTCTGAGGCAGACTACATCTACGATGACCAAGATATTCTTAATGCAGAATGTCAGGGTCGGGTAACCTACCTACCGTTTAACTGGAATGTTATGCATGACTGTGGTGGTCGTGTAGCTGCTGTTTTCCGCTTTGCACCTAATGATTTTTTTGATGCCTACAATGCATCGCGTGCTAATCCCAAGATTATTCATTATGCAGGCTGGGAAAAGCCTTGGGTTAATACGCGCTGCGACTACGCTACTGAGTACTGGCGCTATGCTCGTGCTATGCCTTTCTATGAAGAGCTCATTTCTCGGATGATTTCTTCGGCTGTTCCCGCGGAGGGTGTACCAAGCTTACCTGCGCACGAGAAAGTTGTTTCTCCAGATAGTGGGCTGCGCAAGCTGGTAGACCCTATTGCTCCTTTAGGTAGTGCACGTCGAGAAGTGCTTAAGTCTTTGGGACGCGCTGCGCTGGGCAAGAAGTAGGATATGACACAAACAGGTAACCGTACAATGCCCGAGCTGCTGGCTCCTGCTGGCAGTCTCGAGGCATTTCGTGCTGCTTTAGCAGCAGGTGCTGATGCCATTTATTGTGGCTTGGGTAATGACTTTAATGCGCGCCGAGGAGCTGCAAACTTTGATGACGCGGCCTTTGCGGCGGCTTGTGATGAAGCGCACATAGCGGGTGTACACGTTTATGTAACTATTAACATTGTTATTCAGTCGTCCGAGATGGCAGCAGCATTGGCACTTGTGTATCGTGCCTATACCTTGGGAGCGGACGCTTTTATCATCCAAGACTGGGGCTTATTGGCAGAGGTTCGCAGGCGGTGGCCACAGATAGAATGCCATATTTCCACGCAGGCAAACGTACATGACGCTCGCGCTACGCTCTGGTGTAATCAATTAGGTGCCCATCGTGTAACACTTTCTCGCGAGCTTTCTTTACCAGAAATCAAAACTATTTCTGATACCGGTGTAGAGACGGAAGTCTTTGGTCATGGCGCGCTGTGTTACTGCTATTCTGGCGTCTGTATGATGTCTTCCATGTCTGGTGGCCGGTCGGCCAATCGTGGCATGTGTGCACAGCCGTGTCGTCTACTCTATGACCTTATTGACGAGAAGGGCAACGTACTTGAAGCTCAGGGACGTACACGTCCGCTATGCCCTAAGGATGCCTTTTCGTTATATGATCTTGACGCTTTAGCAGAAGCTGGCGCAGGTTCTCTTAAAGTAGAGGGACGCATGAAAGCGCCCGACTATGTCTATTCTGTTATTTCTGCATATCGTGCACAGATGGACGATGTTGCTGCAGGTCGCACGGTGCCTCAGGCGGATGCGCAACAGCGTATGCGTCTGTTATTGCGCTCGTTTAATCGCAACTTTACCAATGCCTATTTGCATGGCACCGCTGGTGACGAGATGATGAGCTACGAGCGCTCTAACAATCGCGGTCAGTTGGTTGGCAGCGTTATTTCTTCTTGCAAGTTGTCTGATGTCGTAAAGACTTCGCGCGGCACCAACGGCGGAAGGGAGCGCAAGCGTATAACTACACGTGCGCAAATAGTAGTGCAGTTAGATGAACCGGTAGGCAAGGGCGACTTGTTGGAGTTTCGCCCTCACCATAACCCTTCGCAGTTCCTTACGGCCCATGTTGTAGCAGATGCTGTAGCTGGCGAGAAGATCAAATGCATCGCTTCTCGTCCTATGCCAGCGGGTTGTCCTGTACGCGTCATTAGAAGTCAAGCTGCTTTGGATTGTGCCTCACGCATAGCTTCCATGGATATAGTGCGCAAACGTTTAGTAAACGTGCAGGTAATATGTCGTATTGGCAAGCCCTTTACCATTACCATGACCACGCTTGATGGCGTGGCAACAGCCTGTGTAGAAGGCTTTGTGGTTGAAGCTGCACGTACGCGTGCGGTATCGGCAGATGAGGTAAGAGAGCATGTAGGCCGCATGGGTACCACACCCTTTGCTGTTCAGGACCTTACTGTTTGTATGGATGAAGGCTGCGGCATGGGTTTCTCGGCTGTACATAAAGTACGTGCTCAAACAGCAGAGCTCTTGATTCAAAGCATTCTTGAGCCTTGGCATGCGCGCAAGAAAAAGCTTGTAGCTGCTCCTACTACAGAGCAGCTGGAGTTGGGATATGTAACGCGCACGGCAAAGAGCACTGCTTCAACGGTACACAATCCTCAGCTTTGTGTGCTTGCCACAACGCCTGAGGTTGCGCGTGCAGCACGTGCGTTTGGCGAGGTACGGGTGTACGTTTCTGGGGATGAGCATATGGCGGCAGATTTTCCTCAGCAGTGCATTCCTGTATTAGATGAAATCTGCCGTGAGATTGATCATGCGCGTATTGATTCTTTTATACATGCGGGCACTACCGTTGCTGTAGGTAACGTAAGCGAGTTGGTGCACGCTCAGCAGCAGGGGGCTGTGGCAGAAATTCGTTCGTGCATTCCTGTTCATAACCGTGCGTGTGTGCAGACTCTCGAAGCTGCAGGAGCACAGGGTTTTTGGCTTTCTCCTGAGCTTACGCTCACTCAAATTGCTCAAGTAGCATCTGCAGCAACAACACCTATGGGTTTTGTAGTGTATGGTCGTCCCCGCGTTATGACGGCGCAACACTGTGTGCTTATGGCTGCTAACACGTGCATTCATGATTGTGCACGTTGTGCTTTACGTCGTCGCAAGTTAGCGATTCGCAATAATCAAGGTGCTGTCATGCCTGTTCATACGGATCTGCAAGCTCGTTCACGCATATATGCCGCACAACCTATCGATGCAATTCCACAAGTGGCAGAGTTGCTCGCTGCTGGGGTTTCTCGCTTAGCTATTGATGCTACGCTTTTATCGGCAGAAGAATGCGTTCATGAACTTAAGCGGCTTGTGCAAGCCATTAAGGCGGCGCAGGGGAAAGGCAAGGCTCCTTTGCGTGAACAAGGGGCAAGTTCGGGCCATTTATTTATTGGCATTGAATGATTTTGCAAAAGCATCGCGCGGTTGGGTAAAATGCCACTGTTCTCATTAAGAAGCAACCTAAGAAGTAACCGTGCCCTGGCACGTGGAGAGGAATCATTATGGATCAGGAAACTCAAGCTACTCAGACTACGCAACCTGCTGCTTCTGACCAGAAGGTTAAGGTGGATGAGATTTTGCTTAAGGAAACCCTTGAGGTTATTCGTCCAAGTTTGGTAGCAGACGGTGGAGATATGGAATATATTGGCGTGGATGACGACGGTGTAGTTACCTTGCGTCTTACTGGTGCTTGCGCAGGCTGCCCCATGAGCTCTTTGACGCTTTCTATGGGTATTGAGCGCATCTTGCGTGAGCATGTACCTGGCGTAACGCGCGTCCAAGCCGAGATGTAATGTAAGTTTGTGAGCTTGCGCTATGTGGCTTAACGAGATATATCATCATTTGGATCCCGTAGCTTTTTCTTTGGGTCCCCTTTCCATTCGGTGGTACGGCATTGCCTACCTGATGGGGTTTATATGCGCTGGTATAGTAATGTGGAAAACTGCTAAGCGTTGGCAACTTGATCTTGTCTTGGATGATTTAATTTCGCTCATTATAGGCATTGCCTTTGGCGTTATCCTTGGTGGTCGTCTTGGCTATGTACTGTTTTATGGTGCAGGCTATTACCTAGCTCATCCACTTTCTATTTTTATGTTTAGCGAAGGTGGCATGAGTTTCCACGGTGGTTTGGTGGGTGCGCTTATTGGCGGCTCCCTTGCATGCAAGTTTATGCATCTGTCCATTCGTACCATGGCTGACCTTGCTGTTATTGGAGCGCCACTCGGGTTGTTTTTTGGTCGCTGCGCCAACTTCATTAATGGTGAGTTATGGGGCAAGCCAACCAATCTGCCATGGGGTGTTATTTTTACACCGGGCGATGTGGCGCGCCATCCATCTCAGCTTTACGAAGGTCTTCTCGAGGGTCTTGTTTTGTTTATTGTGCTGTTTGCACTTTCTTATCGAGGGAGCTCTTTTGGTAGGTCACAGGTTGGTGCATCTACCAGCTCTTCCACTTCATCTACCGAGAAGCCCCGCAGTCATACAATTCAGACCAATCAGGTGGTCAAGCCCTATCCGCAAGGTACGTTCTTAGGTGTGTTTTTGCTTCTGTATGGTGTGTTTAGGTTCCTCATTGAGTTTGTGCGCTTGCCTGATGAGCAACTGGGGTACCTCTTGGGAACTACCTGGCTTACTATGGGTATGGTGCTGAGCCTTCCGCTTATAGGCATGGGAATAGTTGAACTTGTGTTGGCTCATAAGCGGCAAATATCCCAAATTGGATATTTATAAACTTATACGTACAATTAGTAATGTTCGGTATATAAATTAAAAAATATACTTAATAAAAAACAGTGTATTTTTAAATCGTGTTAAAATCTAATCACTGTTCAAAGGAACGTGGATGCATGAGTCATGGCGTGCGTGACATATACGTGGGTTGCCAAAAGTTGCTTTGCATACTTTTGCTTACCTTGCTGTCATGTACGCTTGTGCCTATACAAGCTTTTGCAGCTCATGTAGGATTTTATGGTACGGCTGGTTTAGCACGGCTTCCTCTGGTAAGTCAACTGGATACAAAAGATGCCGTGCAGTATAACGGTATTGGGCATGAAGTAAGTGCCAATACACCAACATCTCTTGCAACAGTAGCTTGGATGACCCAGGTGGCTCGCGATGACGTTGCTTTAAGTGAGCCGCTGTTTATTAATGGGCATGTTGTTATTGTTGCAGGTTCTACGCTTAAAATTATAGATGCCAGCTCTAAAGAGGGAAGTGTTGTTGCTTCTTTGGAACTTGATGGTAGCGTTGACTATCAGGCGCGCCCCCTATTTGTAAACAACACGTATTACGTTGCTATTCAAAGTGGTCGTATTCAAGCAGTAGATTTATCTGATATGCACCAGCCTCGTAAACGCTGGACCTCAGCTGATTCTTTTGCTGCGGGTGCTCAAACGGTTACAAGCTTGCGCCTTATTAACCTTGAGGGCGAGAAGCTCATTTCGTTTGGCACTGCTAGGTTTGACGGTAACTGGCAGGTCATCGGTGGAGAAATGGCTGCAGTACATGCAGAAACAGGTGCTATAGCCTGGGAATCTTTTCATGGCAGCCCCGTTGGTTATTATCGCAGTGATGCACCTCAGTTTGGTAAATATATAGTACGAGGAGATAGCTCAGGTACTATTTCTGTATGTAATCCTCAAACAGGTAGGGTAGCAGGCGATATTATTAACATTGGCGCTGCTATTAACAGTGATTTCACGCCTCTTAGTGCAACAGAGGCCGTCTATACCTCGTATGATGGCAGACTGCATAAACTAACTATCGAGCAAAATGGAAGACTGACTGATTTATCCACTAGACTGTTTTCTCAATCTATTTCTACACCAGTCATTGTGGGTAATCGAGCAGTTGTTACTGGCGTTGGGTCTTCTCAGGCTACTCAGCTTGCTGTTGTAGACCTCAACACTATGCGGGTGCAAAAGCTTGTTTCAAGCACTGCTGAAGGTCCGCTTCCCAAGGGTGGGTCTAAGGCTCCAGCACTTGTTGTTAAGCAAGGTAATGAGGTGTATGCATATTTTACGGCTCATACACCCACAGAGTTTGATCCTCTAACAAGAACGTATGCAGCAGGCGGCAATGTGTATGTATACAAGTTGGGTGACGATGTTGCCAGCTTGGTATATGCTCCTACCAAAACTAATGCACACTTTAGCTTTTCTCCAGTTATTAATGACCCTGAGGGCAACTTGTATTACCTTAACAATTCCGGCTATTTGGTAAAGCTTAATGCTGCTCAGACGCCACCTATTACGCCGGACCCGGTGCCTGACCCTACGCCAGATCCCACACCAGACCCAACACCTGACCCTACGCCGAATCCTACACCGAATCCGACTCCGGACCCGACGCCCCCAAATCCCATTACACCCAATCCCACGCATCCGCAAACAACAGATGCTGTTCCCAATACAGTTGCTGATACGTCCAAGCAGCAACCAACTATTCCTAGCATCTTGGGCAATTCTGAGCCAGTAACCGTCCATCCTCTGATTCAGAAGCTGCAAGAAAATAACGATGCTTCTACTCAGGATACGTCTGCAAGAGAAAGCCAGTCAGATAGCACGGAAGCTACGGGAAATGCAAATGAGGGCACACAAATCTTATTTGTCCCCGTAAGCGAGTTTCCCATAGCTTCTGTGGTTGGCTTTGGAGCTGCAGGTGTGGTAGCACTTGCGCTCGCAGCATGGCTTATGTTTATCAAACCCTAAGATTAGTTCTGAGCAACAGTAAAATCTAAGAACGGTTCCTCGTCAGCTTCTTCAAGATCTGCAAAATCAATGTTTGGGTCATCAAACTCGGTTTGGAAATCCTCATCGGTGTCATTAACAAAGGCATACGCTACGCCAGCCGCCTCATCAGCACCAGGCAATGCAGAAGAAATGGACGAGAGACCTTCATTGGTAATGGCAATCTTTTGCCAATTAAGCATGACGGGCTCGTCGCATTCTCCGGTGAGCTCTACTAAAGAGTCAAGGTAGATATAGTCTGCACCAGATAAAAGATCACCCTCTTCATGGAGGGTAATAAGTTGAGTTGCAAACTTATCCAAGGCCTCATCTACATCATCCGCTACAACCATGCAGGGAATGAGACAATAATTCTCTTCATCCTCGGTAGTATCGTTATAACTAAAGTTGCCTACGTAAATCATGGTATCTCCTTGGTTAGTAGGTACTGTTTTATATATTATCCGCGCAAACAGCTGTAGCGGCTAGTTTTACTTCTCTTCTTCAGAGGTAATTTCGCTCGGCGTTTTGGGCTTTGGGGTAAACGGTTGAGCCGTTTTACCTTTTTCGCCGGATATGGCCATATGATGGGGCATAGCCAAATATTCCGTGGACGAGAAACGCCTGCCCATGCGCCTTTCGCGCAAGCGCTCTTCCATAAAACGACGGCGCTGTACGCGCACAGCGGCTTGGTGTTCTTGTATAACAGCTGCTGCTTCACGGGGGTGCTCGATAACTTCCTGAATTGCCTCGATAGGCTTGGCGGCCAGTAGGGTTGAAGTTGCAGAGGTAATGAGTGGGATAACTAATACCGTAAGTGCACCAGCGGCAACTAATACGGAAGCCATGCTTTCTGTCATAGCGTTTGAAGAAACGGCGGACTCAGTGAGTGCAACAATAAGCGGTAGTGCCATAGTGCAATACAGTGACGCCGAGAGCTTTTCTCCAAGAGAAAGGGTACGTGTTTCTGGAAAGAGAGAAAGTGAAATGCCCATAACCAGACCGCGTACTACAAGCAGCAAGAACATGTATAAGAACAGCAGGTGAGGGTTGCTCATGATGGCGGCAGGATTAATAGTAATGCCAGAAATCACAAAGAAGACGGGGACAAAAAAGCCGTTGCCAATAGTTTGAATGCGCGTAGTAATGGAATGATCTTTTGGCACAATGCCTCGCAAAATAAAACCAGCGGCAAAAGCGCCCAACACTGCATCAAGCTTAAAGAACTGAGAGAGGAGCAGCAGGCTTACCATGAGCAACACAATGGCACGAACAGTGGGCTGGGAAGCAGCTTCGGAGTTTTCATGCAAGAAGCGAGACAGTGCACTACCCACGCGGCGTGCACGGTCTGCTCGAGCAGTAATGACAACACATATGAGCATGAAGAGAATGAGCACCACAATGTTAATGAGCATGCTGCGCCCAGGAGTAAGTGTAAGCGTCATCAACACAACTGGTAACAGCTCGCCCATAGCACCATAAGATTCTATAACCTCACCGACATGGGTGCCAGTAATGCCACGTTCATTAATGATGGGTACTAAGGTGCCATATGCCGTGGTAGTAAGGGCTATGGCAAAAGCTATGGTACCTGTGGTAGAAAGACCAAGGTTAAGCAACGGAATAATGACGAGCGCAATAGCAAGGGATACTGCCCAAGAAAGGGCTGCGTGGCGTCCCCGTTTACCAATAAGCTCACGTGGGTTTAGCTCATAGCCAGCCATAAGGAATAAAAAGCCTAGCCCTAAGCGTGATAGCAAAGAAATAGCACTGGTATTTTGGATAAGATGCAGACCATACGGTCCAAACAAGGTTCCAAAAAAGACAAAGAAAACAACTTCAGGGATTGGCCTGCCAGGAATAAGGCTTGCAACAAATGAAGAAGCAAGCACTCCTGCCAAAATAAAAAAGAGTGTAAGTAGGTTAACTGCCATAAAACGACTGCTTTCAACCTTCTGCATAGGGTGTACTTAGTTTAGTGCATGTGGGAAGTTTGGGTAGGCATGCACGTAGAGAATGTAGGTTATTCGCACATAATTAACTGCACTTCTCGTAAGCGGCCAACAAGAGTAATATGTACAAGGTTAGTGAGTTTCTTGTTAGTGAGTTTTATCCTATGGCGGGCAGGCATTTGCTCCGTATATAGGCAGATTAGGTTGATTGTAAGGAGACATGCATGTCCGGACATTCTAAGTGGGCTACCACAAAGCACAAGAAGGCTGCGATTGACGCTAAGCGCTCTTCGCTCTTCTCTAAGCTTTCTCGTAACATTACCGTTGCAGCTAAGCTCGGTGGCGATCCCAACCCGGATAACAATGCAACACTTGCTGCAGCAGTAGCACGTGCACGCATGGTTTCCATGCCAAACGCTAAGATTAAGGCAGCTATAGATAAGGCCTTTGGTTCTGGTGCAGATGCTGCCGTATATGAGAACATCTCATATGAGGGATATGGTCCTGCAGGCGTTGCGGTATACGTAGAGTGCCTTACGGACAATCGTAACCGTACTGCTGCAGATGTTCGCTCTTCTTTTAGTCACTCGGGCGGCAACCTGGGTACCACTGGTTCTGTTGCTTTCCAATTTGAGCGTAAAGGTTCTATTGCTGTCGATAAGATTATTGTGAGCGAGGATAAGAAGATTCCCAACAAAGAAAATGCTGTGGATGAGGACGAGTTCATGATGGCAGTTGCTGAGGCTGAGGGAGATGATTACGAGGACGCTGGCGAGCAGTGGATTGTATACACCGCTTATGACAAGATGCAAGATGTTCAGAAATCTCTTGAAGCTCAGGGTATTGAGGTAAAGGGCTGTGAGCTTACCATGGTTCCCACCACGCCAACTGATGTTTCTGTATCTGATGCAAAGAAGGTTCAGCGCTTGATTGACCGTCTTGAAGAGCTCGATGACGTGCAAAACGTCTATAGCACTATGAATGTAACGGACGAGATTGCCGAGGCTTTGGCTGAGGACGAATAAGACTTACAGGTATGGTTTGCACGCCTCGGCCGTGGGTTGGCAACAGCCCCTTGACCGAGGCGTTTTTGTATATCGCGCATATATTATTTGCAGCGCTTCGTAATGTCCGAGCCAAAGGGTATCCTTTAGATATAAAAATGCGAAGGGAGCGTTAATGAGCAGATTTAAAAGATTTTGTCTCTTTATATACTCACTAGCTGGTCTTTTGCTGTTTGCAGTTACTGCACTTACCCTTACAAGTCCGTGGGAAGAGCACATGAGTGCCTTGTTACTCATTCCTGAGTATACCTATGTCTTGGCTGTGCTCGCGGCGCTTACGGTACTGGGCTTACTGGCAACCTTTATTACTGCATGCACTGGTCGTGTACCTACCGTGGTGGTTGTAGCTCAGACTGATGAAGGTGACATTACGGTTTCTCGTGAGGCTATAGCTTCCCAAGCCGCTCATGTGGTAGCTGCAGCAGGGGATGCTCAGGCACGTGATGTATACGTAAACATTGGCCGCAACAATAAGGTGGACGTGTTTGTAAAGGTTGTTCCCTTTGCCTCCATGGATGTGGTTGTACGCGGTCCCGAGTTGATGGAGCAACTTACCACCAACCTCGCATTGCTGTGTGGTGAGCATGTAGGAAGCGTACACATTAGTTATTTGGATGCTCGCCAAGCTACGGTTCTTGTCGAGAAAGACAACAAGAAAGACGGCGCATCTGCCGCAGCTAATCTTGATGGTTTTGATGACAATCTGGACAATCATAACGCAGACAAAACGTCTCAGGCTCGTTCCAGCTACGATGAAATACTGTATATCCCAACGTCTGCAAGTAGCACTTCTGGCAGCACGTCGGACAACGCTTCTGGCAGTATGTCAGACGGCACAGCAAACAGCGCGGCAGACGCTTTAGATGCCACACAAACTACTTCCCCTACAACGACTGAGGAGGGCAACTAATGGCAACACAACATGATGACTCACAGTCGCATAAGGCTCCCAATCCACAGGTGGATACCAGCACTTCTGCTCAAAGCACTCAGAGTGCCCACAGCGCTTCGGATGATTTTACTATGGAAGATGCAAAACAAACGGCAAAAAAAGCTGCTCATAAGGCAACTACGTGGCTAGATAAGACGTTTCCTGGGAAGAGCAATGCCATCTTGTTTGCTTTTTGCGGCTTATTGGCTGCCATTGCTTTTATTGCAATAGGCTTTTGGCGCTCACTTTTGCTTATCATTTTTGTAGTAGCAGGATATGCATTTGGCCAGAGCTTAGACGGCAAGCCTACTATTATTAACTTTGTAAAAAGAACGCTTAAAGATCTCTTTTCTTCTCGCAATCATCGCTAGAAAGGCAGCAGATTTATGACTAGCACTCAAAATAAGGATGAGCGTATCGCCACGTCTACAGCTCCTGCTACCTCTGAGGCAGAGGTAAGCTATGAAACAACAGTAGACACTTCTGATACCGCCCTAGAAAACGCAACGGATGTAGAGCCCTTTGATGAGGATTTGGATAGTGAGGATTCTCTTACGTTCTCCAATGGCGTTATCGAGAAAATCGTGGCGCTTGCCGTGCGTGATGTGGACGGCGTTTTGGGCATGCGCGGCGGTTGGGTTAACCGTGTGTACGAGACCTTTGGTGCTGTGAGTCCTACGCGTGGTGTTACGGTAGAGGTTACGCCAGATAATGCGGTACGCGTAAACATTGCGGTGCTCATCGAATATGGTGTGTATGCTCCTCAGGTGTTTGAGGATGTAAAGAAGGTTGTTGTTAAGCAAATAACTGGTATGACAGGCCTTGAAGTTGCAGGTGTTAACCTACGCATCGAAGATGTGCTTACCGCAGATGAGTTTGAAGCGGGTAAGCGTGAAGATGCCGCAAAGGTCGCAGCTGATGCTCGCGATTCTGACGAGAACCCCAAGGACGAGCGGTAAACAAAGCTATAACGAAGGTTGTACTGCATGAATATTCGTACCAAAGCTGCTGTTGCGGCAGGTAGGTTTGTATCGTGGGGCTTGCGCAACGTAGCTCATCGAAATGCTTCTCAGTTGCCTGGGAGAGTGGCGTTAAGCTTAGCTCCGCAGGTTATTGCAGGCTTGTCTACCAAGCTTACTGAAGGGTCAATCGTCGTATGTGGCACTAATGGTAAGACCACAACCAATAACGTTGTGGCATCTGCAATAGAGGCTACTGGTAAACGTGTGCTGTGCAATCGTGCGGGCGCCAATATGGCGGCTGGTGTTGCTGCAGCGTTGCTGCCAAAAGCTACTGCTAACTGGGCGGTGCTTGAGGCAGATGAGCTTTCTACGGTGCATATCTTGCCGCAGTTACAGCCTGCATATTTAGTGCTTCTTAACCTGTTTCGTGATCAATTAGACCGTGCAGGAGAGATTGATCATATTCAAGATGTACTGGTACAAGCCCTTATTTCTTCTCCTCAAACCACACTTATTGCTTGTGGAGATGATCCGTTGAGTATGGGCGTTGCTTTGCGTGCCCAACAAAAGGGGGTACGTGTTCTTGCCTTTGGTATTGGAGAAGACCTTCATATACCACAGGACCGCGTACCTGAAGCAAAGTTTTGCCAGGTCTGTGGTGAGGAGCTGCAGTATTCCTATCGTAGTTATGCGCAGCTGGGTAATTTTGCGTGCCCTCAAGGGGATTTTGCCCGTCCGCAACTTGATTTTGTGGCAACTAACGTTCATGCAGATCGCGACGGTATTTGTTTTACGGTTACTACGCCTTTGGGTGATTCGCATGATATACATGCTCGTTTTGGTGGTGTTTACATGGTGTACAACCTGCTTGCTGCCTTTGCGGCAGCAAGTTTTGCAGGGGTAGATGCACCAACCTTCCAAAAGACATTGGATGCCTATCATCCGCAAAATGGTCGTCTACAGCACTTTATGGTTGACGGCAGGGAAGTTACGCTTAACTTAGCCAAAAATCCCACAGGCTTTAATCAAAATCTTTCTCTTTTAGCAGCAGATGAGCGCAACAAGCATGTCTTCATTGCCATCAATGATAATTTTAATGATGGCAAGGATATTTCTTGGATATGGGATGTGGATTTTGAGCGTCTTGCTCAAGCACATTGCAGCACTATTTACTGTAGCGGCACTCGTGCCCATGATGTGCAAGTGCGCCTTAAATATGCAGGTATTCAAGCTTATTTAGCAACTAACGTACAAGATTTTATGCATGGCATTGCTACGGCCAGCTCGCAGCAACCTGCCTACGTACTTACTAATTATTCCGCATTGTGGCCCGCAAAAGCCGAGCTTGAAAGTATGGGGGAGCGCATATGAGTTCAAAAACAGTAGTTGTTGCGCATCTATTCCCCGAGTTGCTTAACCTATATGGGGACTCTGGCAACATGCTCTGTCTTAAAAAGCGTATGGAATGGCGTGGTATTGAGGTAGAACTGCGCGAGGTGCATCCTGGGGATACTCCCTCTTTTATCGATGTAGACATTGCTTTTATTGGCGGTGGCTCGGACCGTGAGCAAAAAATTGTTTGCGATAAGTTGCTCGCCGTTGGTAGTGAGTTGCACGCATTTGTGGAAGATGGCGGCGTGCTTATGGCGGTGTGCGGCGGATATCAACTTTTGGGTCATAGCTATCTTATGGGGGACGAGAAGGTCCAGGGTTTGTCTCTTGTTGATTTATACACAGACCATGGTGATCCACGCCTGATTGGCAACATTGTGGTGGAAAGTCCTCTTTGCGACCATAAGGTTGTGGGATATGAGAACCATGCTGGTCGCACTCATTTAGGGGCAAACGTTACTCCTTTTGGCAAAGTTTTGTACGGTCATGGTAATGATGGAATCACCGGATATGAAGGCGTATTGTATAAAAACGTTATTGGTACGTATATTCATGGTCCTTTGTTACCAAAGAATCCTGGTATTGCAGACTATGCAATTTCGCATGCTTTGGAACGTGCAACAGGAATGAGTTATCTAGAACCTTTGGATGATACTGCCGAGCTTTTGGCTAACA
>NZ_JAXEXL010000021.1:0-3753 GCF_034113385.1 Atopobium sp.
CAGAAGTTAAGCCCTTAAGCGCCGATGGTACTGCGGAGTGAGTCCGTGGGAGATAAGGACGTCGCTGACCAACAAAGAACATTTTGCTTGTAAGACAAACACCTGCCACAAGGCAGGTGTTTTTTTGTGGGTGGGGGAAGCAAGAGGGCCTTATCCTTCATGCACGTAACCCGAGTGTTTAAAACTGATTATTTTCTTTTGAACGGTATGGTTTTGCACGCAAGTGGCTAGTTCCATTGTTTGAAGTTCCGTTCACCTAAATATTCATATATTTACTTTTTTATGCATTTATTCAATTCTGATGCATTGGCTGTGGCCGATGTTTTTATGAACCACAATATATTGTTTTCAAAATCTCTTTTTATACAATTCTTCAATAATTGTTAGGTTACGTTCAGAAAAATAAGGTTTGTCATTTTTACTATTTTTGATACTGTAATAGTGCATTGTCTTCAGCTTACTTTCATAACTCGTTGAGGAGGGATTTCTCATGCGTAGGAGGCCTATGGTTGCCCGTACGGAGCGCAGGGATGCACAGGCAAGTTCACCAATTACTATTTCTGCATGTCTTGACCGCATCCAGATTATGGAAGACGTCCATATTGGACAAAGTCAATTTTCTGGTCCAGTGGTAGTGTTTTATGCAGATCCAAGTTGTGAATGTGAAGCTTATGCACATCAACTTGCGCGTGCATGGAGCGCTCAGGGCCATCCTACGTATGAGATTGATTGTAGGGAGCTAGCTAAAGAAGAATTACTTACTCGTATAAGACGGCATTGCAATGAAGTAGAGACCAGCAATCTAACACATCCCCTTGTCGTCATACATAGCCTTATGCCGTGCGATGAAGCGCTCGCTAAGCGTCTTAGCAGACTCATTTCGCGTCTTTGTGAGTATGGTTATAACTTTGTAATTACCGTAGCTCCAGAAGCTTCTCAGGTCCTTTCTTACTTACATCACCCGGTTGTTATTCACGGCAGTGAGCTAACTGTTGATCGTATATCGCTTGGCTCGTTTGTATCTTGTGTTCATCATGCGCAGGTGGAGTCCATCTTTTCCTCTACTTTTGGCATACCACAGCTTGTGCGCCCTGCCTTGGAATATCTGAATCGCTATCCTCGACAAAACATTCCTCTTGAGTCTATGTATTGTCTTCGGGATGCAGTTAAAAAATATATTCTTGACGGTTTCAGGGATACGCTTATTTCGGATGATAAAAATATGCGCCTTGCTATGTTTCTGTTAGGCTCAGGAACACTGGAAGATATTGATAAAGTAGTGGGTAAGCCATGCGGAGATTTGTTTGCCTCACTGTGTGATGCGTCACCGTTTTATAATGCTTCCCCTTTAAACAAAACATTTTGTTGCGCGTACGTATCAAATCATAAATCGCTCGATGGGGTTCGCTACGAGTTATCTTCCTATGCAGAGCTTAAGCCAGAAATCATAAAGCGCTGCATTGAAGTATTGTTGGAGCATGGCAAGATTACGCGTGCGGTTAAGGTTGCAAGTTTATTTTGTGCCGAGCAAACATGGCTTAGTATCGCATTGGAGTGGCCGCTAGAACTTATAAACTCTGGGGAAGGTCAGATAATCCGTACCGCTGTTTTAAAATGCGAGGATCACGCCCGTATATTCGAGAAAAACTGTGCACAAGCAGCGCTCCAGGTAATTGATGGTAAATATGAGTCTGCACAACAGACGTTTGAAGGTATGCCAGCTCCTTTGGGTTCTCGTCAAACGGAAATATATCAGCAGCTTATTTGGCTGATGGAAGCATTAAGGCCAGCTGCGGGTACGTTTTCTGACTCGCCATCAGAGTCAGTTCTAGATGGAACATATGAGTTAGCGCACGCATGGTATGTCCATTGGTGTGTAAAGCGTTACATTATGCATGGTGATATAAAAAAGGCCTTTGCAGAGCTGCTTATTCAGGGTGTTCCATCAAAGATTGATTCATTAACAGATGCGTTGCTGGCAATTGATTTTGCGGCAGTGCAGCGTTTTGCCTCCGATCATGTATTGGGTGCTGGATTTGTGCTGCAAGAGCGTATAGCTGAGTTTATGAATCAGACAGACTACACGTTCTTATCTGATTGTTTTACCGCCTTTTGCCTTGGATTAGATGCACTTGCAGGAGCAACAGATCAGTTGCCTGAACTTGAGCGCATAACTAACAAGTTGATTTCATCTGGGTTCAAGATGGAAGCTGCAGCACTGCTGATTTGTGGTGCAATTCAAAGCATGTATGAAAAGTCTCGTTTACAGGCATATGTATTGACAGAGCGCGCGGATAGTCTGCTAAAAGAACCAATGCCGTTTTTATCAGCGCATATTAGATATTTACAGGTAGCGCTCAATATTTGTATGAATGCAGGCAATGGTGATGATGCATGCATAACACATACTGAATGTTTAACTGACAAAAATTGCGTGGAATGGCTGTTAGAGAAGGTCTTTGTAGGAGAGAAATCCAAGCTTGTTGTTGCGGCAAAGAGAATTAAAAAATATGCAGTACCAGAAGTTATGTTGCCCTTGCTAGCTGTGTTAGCTAAGACCTGTGGAAAGTTGTCGGAAGTGCTTGTGGACGCCATGCCGCTTACATGGCGCAGCAAGATTGATAGGTTTGCAGCTGACCGTCAAGCGATGTTAAAAAAGCACGAAAGTGATCGCTTGCTTGCAGATGCTAAGCCTCATGAGCTGCGAATTCAGGTGCTGGGCGAGCTAGTAGTATATGTTGATGGTGTTCCTGTTTCCGAGATGTCATGGAAACGTCATATGGCAAAGAATCTTATGGCGCTCTTGGCAGTGACACCGGGACATTCGCTTACACGTCTTCAAATAACTTCTGCCCTATGGCCTGATTGTGATTATGCGCAAGCACGTGACCGTTTGTATGTAACGCTCACAGCAGCACGAAGGGCTGTGAGTATAGAGCATGGCGGATGTCCGTTTATCTGTACAGGTGGCGGTAGGATTTGGCTGGCGTCTGAGTGTGTAACGGTAGACATGGATGAGTTTGTAAGTGCTTGTCATAAGGTTTTCTCGGCAGAGTACTCTAACAAACAGTTGTTGGAAGAGGTTATGAGGGTATCGGCACTGTATACCGGCGTCGTATGTGCCACGGATGATGTGCTGGGACTTTCGTTGGCAGCTCGTGAAGATACGTGTAAGCGGTTTATTGATTTGTGTTTGCTGGGGGCTTATGCCGCATTAGCAGAGAAGGAATTGTCGCGCGCAGAATGGTTGGCAGATATGGCATATCGTGAGGATGACTTGCGCGAGGATGCCCTTAAGGTGTTGCTTGAGGTATATGTGGCACAAGGTCGAGTGGCAGACGCCAAAGAGCTTTTTACAAAATATGCTCGTAAGTTGTCTGAAGTTACGGGGTTGTCGCCCTCATGTGAACTTAAGAGGTTGCTACAAACCATGTATAAAAGTTTTAGCGGTTTGGACGATGTGGCGCGTGAAGGCAATACGGATGACAGGCCTCGCGCAGATACTATAAACAGTGTTAGTTGTATGGCTGGCTAAACTTTTGTGCAAAATTGCAGGTAAAGAAGAAAAAACCATCTTTTGTGCTTTGAGTTGGCATGGAAAGCTCGTCTGGTAGTCTGCGTATTTATGGTGATGGGTCCTATCTTGCACAAGGCTTTGTCTTAGGATTGATAAAGTTACAGATTGAAGAATTATGTGCAAAGCATTATCTATAAGTTGTATGCAGGCAAGGAAGTAACATGCCAGGTTTCTTT
>NZ_JAXEXL010000022.1:0-7099 GCF_034113385.1 Atopobium sp.
GGTAAATCTTCTTTAACCAATAAGCTGGCTGGTCGTGCACGTTCCATTGTTTCTGATGTTGCGGGCACTACTCGAGATGCCATAGATATTGTAGTAGAGCAAAACAATCAGAAATATCGTTTGGTAGATACTGCAGGTATGCGCAAGCGTACGGTTGTTCATGAAGACATTGAGTACTACAGCATGGTACGTGGTCTGCGCGCCATGGACAAAGCCGATGTATGTTTGTTAGTCATTGATTCGGTTGATGGCGTTACCGAGCAAGACCAGAAGATTGCAGCACTTGCCATTGAGCGCGGTTGTGCGCTGGTTGTTTTACTTAATAAATGGGACTTGCTTGAGGACGATGTGCAGCGTGAGCATGTAATTAATTCCATTGCTCAGCGTCTAACCTTTGCTTCATGGGCACCGTACATTCGTATTTCTGCGCTTACTGGTCGTAGTGTCGATAAGGTTTTACAGCTTGCTTCCCAAGTAGCAGATGCACGTTCTCAGCGTATCTCGACTGCTCATCTCAATAAACTCATTACTCGTCTGCGTGAAACAGGCCATACCGTTGTCGATAAGAGCCGTCGCTTGAAGGTTAAGTATGCAACGCAGGTTGCCATCAATCCTCCTACCTTTACCTTCTTTTGTAACGCTCCGGATTTGGTGGATGACAACTACGAGCGGTATTTGGAAAATCGCCTGCGTGAAACGTACCCGCTCCAGGGCACTCCCATCCGTCTGAGGTTCCGCAAGAAGGACTAGTATGGCAAATCCACTGTTCATTACCGTATGCCTGAGTCTTGGCACCTATTTGATTTGTGGCATTCCGTTTGGCCTTATCATCACCTCACTTATGACGCATACCGATATTCGTTCCATGGGTTCGGGCAATATTGGTTCGACTAACGTAGGGCGTTCGGTGGGCAAAACCGCTGCCGCATTAACGCTTATAGCAGATACCTGTAAAGCACTTGTCTGCAGTGTTCTGACTCGTGAAGTTGTGGTAGCAACACTGGCAGCAGGTCAGCGTAGCGCTACTATGCCAGATGGTGCTTGGGGATGGATTGGTGGCATCGTTGTGGCAATGGCAATCATAGGTCATGTATTCTCACCATATCTGCACTTTACAGGTGGTAAGGGCATTGCTGCAGGCTTTGGTGCCATTATTGGGTATGCACCTTTGGTTGCCTGCGGTCTGCTCATAGTATTTTTAGGGCTGGTTTGTACTACCAAACTTGTTTCTGCAGGATCAGTAGCAGCCGCAATCTCTATGCCCGTTTGGATTATTGTGTTATATCACGCAACACCTCAGGTGCTTGTGAGCATTATGCTTGCTTCCTGCATTGTTGTGTGGGCACATCGCTCTAATATTGGCAAGTTACTTCAGGGAGAAGAAAAGCAGTTTTCTTTTCATGCTTCTAATGAGGAGAAATGAGTATGTCGCATACGGTTTGCGTTATTGGAGCTGGTTCTTGGGGTACTGCTGCAGCAGGCTTGGTAGCTCCGCATGCCGATACGGTTGTGTTGTGGGCGCACTCAAAACAGGTAGCAGATGCTATTTGTGCTACGCATCATAACCCCTGCTATCTGAGTGATTATGAGTTGCCTCGCAATGTACTTGCTACAAGTTCTATTGCGCAAGCCGTGCAAGATGCCTCTGAACTTTTATTTGTGGTTCCTTCTGCTCATCTACGCAGTGTGGCTGCACAAGTGGCACCATATCGCAAGGCACACACGCCTTCGTTAGTGCTTACCAAGGGCATGGAACATGTGGGCGCTAAAACTATGGCAGCAGTTGTTGCAGAAGAGCTCGGTGAGCCAGACTTGGTATGTGCATTGTCTGGTCCCAATCATGCAGAAGAGATATGCAAAGGTATGGTCGCTGCATCTGTTATTGCTGGACCTCGCATGGATATAGTAGAGCGCTTTCAAGCATTGGTGCTTTCTCAGAGTTTTAGAACGTATATTTCTAATGATCTTATTGGTGTGGAAGTGTGTGGCGCTGTCAAAAATATTATTGCCATTGCCGCTGGCATGGCTGTGGGGTATGGTCAGGGAGATAATACCCTTGCAGTCATTATGACGCGCGGCTTGGCAGAGATTGGACGTATTGTGAGCGCAGTTGGTGGTGACCCCATGACGTGCATGGGTCTTGCTGGCATGGGAGACCTTGTTGCCACCTGTACGTCTGAGCATTCTCGTAATCGTAGTTTTGGCGTAGCATTGTCTGCAGGCACAACATTAGAGGAGTATGAAGCACAAACGCACATGGTGGTTGAAGGTGCGCGTGCCGCAAAGAGTGTGTATAAGATTGCGCTGGATAAACATATTGAAGTGCCTATTACCAAGGCAATTCATGCCATTTTGTATGAGGGAGTTTCCCTTGAGCAAGGATTGAAGGAGTTGTTGGGACGCAAACCGCGTAACGAGTTCTATGGGTTTGAACGAGACTAAAGGATACAATTATGCAGCACGAGGTTTTAATTGCTCCATCAATCTTATCGGCAGACTTTATGTGTCTGGGTGACGAGCTTGATCGAATTGCTACAGCTGATTACATCCATTTTGATGTCATGGACGGAAACTTTGTCCCTAATTTGTCTTTTGGTATTCCTGTTTTAAAGCAGGTTAAGGCTCATTGTGATATACCCGTAGACGTACATCTCATGATTCGCAATCCAGATGAGATGATAGATACCTATCTTGATGCTGGTGCGGATATGCTGTGCTTTCATATAGAAGCTGCTCAACATGCACACCGTATCATTTCTCGCATTCATGAGCGTGGAGCACGTGCTGGTGTAGCCCTTAACCCCGGTACATCTGTTACACTGCTCGATTCACTGCTGTATGATGTGGACATGATTCTTATTATGAGCGTCAATCCTGGCTATGGTGGTCAAAGCTATATCCCTACCACTGCTCAAAAGCTCAAAAAGCTGCGTGCTTTGTGTCAGGAGGCTGGCGTGTCACCTTTAATTGAGGTTGATGGCGGCATTACTACCCAAACTGCACAGGAGGTTTGCAGCTGTGGTGCAAACCTGTTGGTAGCTGGCAGTGCGGTATTTTGTGGTGACTATGCTCAAAATATTTCTGATTTGCGCACTGCTGGTAAAGCTGGCATGGGCCAGCAGGTATAACCGAGGCTTGTATGACATCTGATTTTATCTATTTGGATTATGCGGCATCTGCACCCGTGCGGAAAGAAGCCTTTGCTGCATTACAAGACTATAGAGAAAAGCCGTTTGCTGGCGCCAATCCTAATTCGCTGCATACCTTAGGTAGGTTAGCTTCTCAAGAACTTGAGACCTCGCGTAAGCGTATAGCACAGGCGTTGGGAGGCGGTTTTAGGCCAACGGACATCGTGTTTACCTCTGGTGGTACAGAAGCTAATAACATGGCTGTATATGGCATTGCAGAGGCCATGCGTAAAAAGGACACTGCACGAACAAAAGTGATTTTTTCTGCCATCGAACATGACTCTGTGTTAGACCTTGTTCCTGCCATGCGTGAGCGGGGCTTTGAGGTGATATTAGTGCCACCTCAATCTGATGGGTCAATACATCCTGAGGATTTGCAAAAACTCATGGACAATCAGGTTGCCCTTGTTTCTATCATGTCTGCAAACAATGAAACAGGCATAGTAAATGATGTGGACAGTCTCGCGCAGCTTGTTCATGCATATAAAGCGCCGTTTCATACGGATGCGATTCAGGCGTTTGCACGTATTCCTCTTGCGCTTGCTCAAGTGGATGCTGTAAGTATTGCTTCCCATAAAATTGGTGCTCCCATTGGTATAGGTGTATTGGCATTGCGTCGAACCTGTCCTTTTAAAGCACAAACGTTTGGCGGTGGGCAGGAACTAGGACGCCGTCCAGGTACACAAGATGTACAAAGTGCGTATGTTTTCTCAAAAGTTGCTCAGATGGTCGTAGAACAGATGAGTGAGGTACGGCCTTACGTAGCAGCTCATGCACAACGTGTCTATGATCACCTTTGTGCAGAAGGTACGCATATAGTGCCAACTACCACGGCTACTATGGACAACAATCGTTTGCCCGGTTTAGTGAGTGTATTAGTAGACGGCTTAGATTCTGAGACCTTGTTATTACAGCTTGATGCCGCAAAGTTTGAAGTATCTGCTGGATCTGCTTGTTCTTCTGCATCGCTCAATCCAAGTCATGTGCTTACCGCTATGGGCATTCCACGCAACTTGGCACTGGGATCTCTTCGTATTTCCTTTGATGAACGTGTTTCTTCAGAGGAACTCGATGCATTTTGCGATACGCTTTTGCAGATAGTAAAAACCTATCGCTAGCAACAAGGTAATCTTGTTCGTCTTCAACCGAATAAAGGCGGACCCGTTATTCAGGAGCCTACATGACGCAGACCGATGCTCTTTTGCGACTTCAAGAAGTTGATTTGGAGTTGATTCGCACCAAGCGGGCGTTCGCCGCTCTTCCGCATCAAGATAAGATTCGTAAGATTAAGCAAGCAGCTAAAAGCCTAACGGCTGAGCTTACTAAGCTGGTAGGAGCGCGCAAGGATGTCCAAATTGATTTGGATGATAACCGTGCAACCCATCAACATATGCTTGATTTGGTGGAAGAGGTTTCTGCCAAGATGCGCACTACCAGCGATTACAGAGCTATTGCAGATCTTGAGGCGCAGCTGACCCATTTAGCTAAACGTATTGAGCGCCTTGATTTTGAAAAAGCAGCCCTTGATAAGAACTTAGTAAAGTTACAGCAATCCGAAGCTAAGGCTCATGCGCTTGGTCGTAAACTGCAGCATGAAGCTCAAGCGCAGGCAGATGCTTACAAAAAGGCAAGTTCAGATACTGAGGCCACACTTGCAAAACTTACAGACGAGCGCGCACAGCTGCTTGCCCAGCTTGATGCCCATCTTCTTGAGAAATACGAGGCAGCGAGCAAGCGCTTTGATGGCCTTGCAGTAGAGAAGCTTGTAGGCAACAACCCTTCAATTTGTCGCGTTTCTTTGCAACCAAGTTCGTATGCTGATATTCGTGCTCAAAACACAGAAATTACTACCTGTCCATACTGCCATCGCATGCTTATAGTGGTTGACCCTTCCTATACTGCCCAGAATAAGTAGGTGTATCATGCTCCACACGTCCCCAAATGAAGCGCGTATGCGCCATGTACTTTTGCTTGCCACTGGTGGTATAGCTGTTTACAAAGCCGTTGAAGTAATGCGTGGCCTGCAAAAAGCGGGGACAGACGTTCGTGTTGTTATGACAGCTGATGCCTGTAACATGGTGGGCACAGCTACCTTTGAAGCCTTGTCAGGCCATCCTGTAGCAACCAGTCTTTATGACTATCCCGATTCCAGCATTCCTCACATTGATTTAAGCGCATGGGCAGATGTGGCAGTCGTAGTCCCTGCTACAGCAAACTGTATTGCTAAAATGGCACAGGGTTTGGCAGATGATGTGGTAAGTACAACGTTATTGGCTTGCGAGAAACCCATCGTAATTGCCGCCTCTATGAATACGCGTATGTGGAATAATCCCGCAACGCGCGCCAATGTAGCAACGCTCGTAAGCAGGGGCGTGCACTTTGTTTACCCTGTTTGCGGAGCACTTGCCTGCGGCGATACGGGCGCGGGCAAACTTGCTGATGTTTCCACCATCGTTGATGCAACACTTTGTGTTTTAGCGCAAGCTACAACAGAAGTGCCTCTTGAAGGAAAAACAGTTGTTATTACTGCTGGACCTACACATGAGGCGCTTGACCCGGTGCGGTACATCTCTAATGCGTCATCTGGTAAGATGGGCTATGCCTTAGCGCGCGCTGCCCGTAATGCAGGCGCGCGAGTGGTGCTCATTTCTGGTCCTGTTACCAGAGAGATTCCTTGGGGAGTAAACGTTATTCCTGTCACCAGTGCCGCGCAGATGTATGACGTTACCATGGCAGAGTTTTCTCAGGCAGATGCGGCAATTCTTACTGCAGCAGTTGCAGATTACACTCCAGCACATCCAGCCGATCATAAGCTTAAGAAAGCGTTTGAAAAGCTTAATCAGATTGATTTGGTACAAACAAAAGATATTCTCGCTAGCGTAAGTAAGCAAGCACAAGGTCGTGTGGTGATTGGCTTTGCAGCAGAGACCAATAATCTGTTGGAGCATGCGCGCCTTAAACTTAAGCAAAAGGGCTGCACCATGATTGTGGCAAACGATGTGTCATGTCCTGATTCCAGTTTTGGTTCTGATACCAATCGCGTTGCCTTGGTTACAAGCAATAATGTTGAGCAGCTGCCTACTATGAGCAAGGATGAGGTAGCTACACACATTGTGGACAAGCTTGTACAACTTATGAGCAAAGATGATGATGCTGCTCACATGGTAGATACGTTTGTGCAGCTTATGAGTGAGGCAACTGAATGACGTTGTATGTAGGTTGCCATCTTTCCACATCGTCTGGATATACTGCTATGGGCCAGATGGCCTTAGGAATTGATGCCAATACCTTTGCATTTTTCCCGCGCAATCCTCGAGGGGGTTCTCGTAAGCTTCCCTCTGAAGCAGATGTGGCTGGCTTGCGTTTAATCATGCAAGAGCATGCGTTTGGTCCTTTGGTTGTACATGGACCGTATACGTACAATTTATGTTCTGCCACACCAAAAACAATTGAGTTTGCTCAGCAAGCCATGCGAGAAGATCTTGAGCTTTTAGAGGAATTGCCAGGCAATTTATATAACTTTCATCCAGGGTCTCATGTGAAGCAAGGGGCAGATGTGGGTGTGCGCCTCATTGCTCGCAGTCTTGATGAGATTTTATTTGATGGCATGCATACCACCGTTTTGTTAGAAACTATGGCTGGTAAGGGTACTGAAGTGGGCCGTAGTTTTGAGGAGCTTGCAGCAATCATTGATGCGTGTCGCTTTGGTGATCAGCTTGGAATATGCTTAGATACCTGCCATGTTCATGATGGTGGCTATGAAATTGCGCATGATTTTGATGCTGTCTTGGATGAGTTTGATCGAGTTTTAGGCCTTTCTCGACTAAAAGCATTGCATCTTAATGATTCTAAAAATCCTTGTGCTTCTCATAAAGATCGTCATGAGAAGCTTGGCGAAGGGTATTTAGGAT
>NZ_JAXEXL010000023.1:0-48152 GCF_034113385.1 Atopobium sp.
AAAAACTGCTATTTTATTTTTAAAAGGAGGCATTTGATTGACCTGGACTCGACCTGTACCTATAGAAAAATCCCTACAGCCTGATTGAACTGTAGGGATTACTAAGGTTGCTTAGATATATACGTTATATTTTATACTAGCTTAAAACTATACCCGTGCTATGAGCTTAGTCTAAGTCATCCAAACTAATAGCAGGCGTCTGCTCGGGTACAGAGATAGATGCCGCGTCCATAGCAGTAGGAACGCTTACAGATGGAGCAACTGCATGGTATTCAGAGGATGTGGAGGTAGAAAGCACTTGATTAGGGAATGCCGCATCCGCATCATCCATAAAGTGCTGCAGCAGTGTCTTGTACTCGGAGCGGAACTCCTCGCGAGAAGCCTTAAGACGATCAATCTCATCCAGCTCATTTTGCTTCTCGGCCAAGGCGGCGCGAATAACCTCACGAGCACGCTGATCTGCCTCAGTACGGATTTTATCAGCGGACTCCTTAGCATCTGCAACAATTTGATCTGCAGACTGCTGAGCAATAATAAGAACACGGGAAATCTGAGCCTCAGATGCACTGGTATCAGGCGCTGCAGGAGCAACAACGGCTGCTGCCTCGGGAGTCATATAGCTAGATGCCTCTGCTGCCTGCTCGGTGAGCTGTGCCACCTGCTCTTGAGCTGCAGCGAGCTGCTGCTCAGAGCTGTTAAGACGACCCTTAAGATCTGCAATCTTTTGGAGCATTGCATCAAGCTCGCCAGAGAGCTGCTCAAGAAAAGCATCTACCTCTTCTGTGTCATAACCATGCTTGGATGGCGAGAAGGTAAGCTGATCGATATCTGCTGGAGTAATAGCCATTGTTAGTTCCTTTCATGTGAGCGCGACTAACTGCGCGACTACGCAAAGATAGCTGTGCTTTTTAAAGTATACCTGCAAAGAAACGGACTACCAAACGTGCAATAAAATGCAAGACAATAATTCCTACAATTGGTGAAAAATCAAGACCACCCATAGGAGGGATAAATCGTCTAAACATATTCATATAAGGAGCAACGAGTTTGTCTAAAACAGCATATAAATCTTGGAGCCACTCATTACGCTGAGGGAACCATGAAAAAATACACCATGCAATAATCATGAACTCGTAAAACCTAAAAAGGGCTGCAATGCCATTTGCGAACATACGTTTTAATCCTTGCGAACAATCGTGCCATCTGCAATAAGCTTATCAACCTCGTTTTGCGAGAGCTCCTTGCCGGCAGGAAGAACAACAAAACATTGGACGCCCAGTTCCTGAATCTGGCCGCCTACCCCACATGCTAAACCTGCGCAGAAGTCAAAAATGCGCTTTGCTGCATCCATATTAGTGTTGCGAAATAATAAAACAACAGGCTGATTGGTACGAACACGACGAACAACCGTCTGACAGTCATCGTACGACTGAGGGGTTAACACATAGGCGGGAAGCTGACTACCAGAGCGAGGAATAGCAGCAGCACGCTCAGAGATGGGCGTAGAACGAGCGTAGCTAGGACGAGGAGCCGTGTCATACTCATCATCACGAGTGTACGTAGTTGCAGGAACAGAGCCACTATTGCCGCCCAAAGGACGACCAGAACGCGTATACACAGATACACTGTCTGCCTCAGGACGAGGGGTATTACCCAGCAGACCATTCCCCGAACTTGTAGCTACATCACGAGGCTGATCATATGCATCAGGAGTGTCATCGTAATCTTGCTCGTCATAGACGTTATCGTAATACTCGTCTTGGGGACCTATGTGGAGCTTGTCCTTAATGGTATCCAAAAAACTCATCGTGTTACTCCCTTTGCATACTTTGGATCAAACACAATCCTACCCAGCCTAATAAGTGTTGAACCTTGCGCAATAGCAATCTTAAAATCATCACTCATTCCGCACGACAATACAGGCAATTCATGACCAATTTGTATTTGCAGCTCATCACGCAATTCTCGCAAACCCTCAAAGGTACGTTTTGCTGCTTCAGGGTCATTTGCTGGAGCCATGGTCATAAGACCGCGCCAATCTATGCCCTCCAGAGCCGCTACTTGTTGTGCAACCTGGCAAAGCTCACGAGGGCTAAACCCCTGTTTGCTTTGCTCGCCAGACACATTAACTTCAAGCAGCACTGGCTGTGGATGTTTTGCACTTGTGTGAGAAGTATCTGGAGCCAACATAGACAAACCATCGCGCTGTGCCAATACGCGCTTATTGATAGCTGCAGCAAGATTAAACGACGAGACGGAATGGATGAGCTGAGCACGGTCAAGCACTTGATTAATCTTGTTGGTTTGTAAGTTACCAATCATGTCAAAATGCACCGTAGGCAAAGCTTTTGTCTTGCGAACAAGCTCCTGAGGACGGTTTTCTGCAAAGCAGTCCCAGCCTGCACGTACAGCCGCCTGAACCTCGGGAATATCTACCGTTTTAGAAACAGCAACCACGGTAACTTCATAAGGATTACGGCCAGCAACAGCACAAGCAGCTTCTACCTCTGCCATAATCTGTGCGCGGCGCGCAGCAATAAACTCTGAATACTCCAACATACCTCCCCTCTTATTACAAAAACCTTAGTTAAGCAGCAATAAAACAGTTACTCACGTAAAAACGCAACGGCGCCATGACGACCACACATACCTTGTTCTGCACGGTACGAAAAGAACCTATCAACCTCATGAGCCGTTGAACGCTTACAGTCCACAAAATGCTGTGGTTGCAAACCCACGTCTACCAGTGAAGTCTTAACAGCAGCACTCATATCAAGGTTACGCTCGCCCATCCGAACAAACTCACCAAACTCGTTTGTAAACTTCCGAATAAGCTCAAACGATACCTCGTAGTCTGCAGCAGCAATATGTGGGCCAACGTACGCCAACACATGTTGGGCAGTACCACCCGTTTGCGCGCATAACTCTTGCAACGCCAACGCAGAAATACGTGCAATTGTTCCACGCCAACCAGAATGAATGACAGCAAAACCAGGCACCGCGCCGTCTGTTGCCACAAGAATGACAGGTGTACAGTCTGCATAGCACAGCAATACGGGCACGTGAGCGCAGGTACACACAATAGCATCGCAGCCCTGTGCAATGCGCTCGCGAAAAGTGGGGAGCTGCTCAAGGCTAGAAATAGAGCATACGTTGCTTCCATGCACCTGATGAGGCACTACCAGATTGGAAGCAAACTCCCTATGGCCCATGGCCTCAAGCACAAGCGCACGGTTCTTCTTAACAGCTATAGGGTCATCTCCTACATGAGAACCCACATTAAGAGACGTATAGGGATATGCTGAGTAACCACCCGTACGCTGCGTAAAAGCAAGCGTGACCCCAGCTGGACAAGAAGTATCGCCCAGCAGAGTCACGCCACACGCTGTATATTCGCTCACGCGAGGAACCACGCTACTCCCCTTACGCGCGGCTGTTCCTGAGGAACTCAGGGATGTCAAAAGCCTGGTTGCCAAAGTCATTGGCAGGACGACCGGGACGCTGAGGTGCGGTAGAACGAGGTGTTGACAGAGGCGCGGGTGTTGCAGGACGGCTTTGTGGCATGCGGCTGAGCAAATCAGGCATCTGAGTTGCATTGGCATCATTAAAGCCCGTTGCAATGACCGTAACACGAACTTGGTCACCCAATGACTCGTCAACAACGGTACCAAAGATGATATTTGCCTCAGGATCAACATTAGAAGCAACAAGATCTGCTGCCTCATTAATCTCTTGAATGCCAAGGTCTTTGTTACCAGCAACAGACAACAACACGCGTGTTGCACCATCAATAGAGCTCTCCAGCAAGGGACTCGAGATTGCCTGCTGTGCAGCATCTGCTGCACGGTTGTCACCAGAAGCAAGACCAATGCCCATCATTGCAGATCCAGCACCGCGCATAACGGTACAAACATCCGCAAAGTCAAGGTTAATCAGACCAGGGACGGTAATAAGATCTGTGATGCCCTGGGTACCCTGACACAAAACATCATCTGCCATGCGGAAAGCCTCCAACATGGTAGTTTTCTTCTCGGAAATAGTAAGAAGACGATCGTTAGGAATAACAATAAGCGTATCTACTGCTTCTGCAAGATTCTTGATGCCTTCTACAGCAGAGCCAGCGCGTTTACGACCCTCAAAGGTAAAGGGTTTAGTTACAACAGCAACAGTTAGCGCGCCCACATCATTTTTTGCAATGTTTGCAACAATGGGAGCAGCACCAGTACCGGTGCCACCACCCTCACCTGCGGTAATAAATACCATGTCTGCGCCAGCAAGAGCACGCTTAATCTCATCACGGCTTTCCTCGGCTGCCTCTGCACCAACCTCAGGATTAGCACCTGCACCAAGGCCCTTGGTAATATCTGTACCAATATGCACCTTGATGTCAGCCTCAGAAATAGCAAGAGCCTGAGCATCGGTATTTACTGCTACAAACTCAACACCACGGATGCCTTCTTCAATCATGCGGTTAACAGCGTTAGTACCGCCACCGCCTACGCCAACAACCTTGATAACCGCAAGGTAGTTGTTTGGAGTATCTACGTCTGCCATGGTTCCTCCTCGTTCATTTAGCTTGCGCACACCATGAAGTATGCAAACCTTAAAGTTCAACTTAAACTCAAAGCACAAGGTAAAGCGCGTAATAGTTACATAGCTGCGCTCCAGATGCAACCCATTTGTGCAAAAGGTGAAAACCGCAGGTACATTGTTTGATGTTTGCTATTCTCAACCCTAAAGGATTACCTCAAGCTTTGGGCATTGATACAGCACATATACGAAGTCTTAACCCTCTACTTGAGCCTAATTGGATTGAGAGTCAGATTTTTGAGCGTCAGTAGACGTGGAGTCTTTAGAATCTTTGGATTGCTGAGCTTCAGCCTCTTGCTTTGCCTTTGCAGCAGCCTCATCTGCATCCGAAGGTGGATTGGTGTTAGCATCAGTTACCACACGCCCACCAGAACCAGGATTGACTGACTCTGATCCTACCTTGCGATAGCTTGGCTTAGACGGTATACGTACGTTGATATACGTAATCTGGTTAGGATATTGCGTAAGGAGCTGCGTAACCACACGTTCCTTTGTAGAAATATCAGTAGCACTACCCAAAGACACCTCTACCCCGCTAGAAAGCACGCAGGAAATGGACTCAGTGCTGGCAGCAGAATAACTCACAATATTCTTAGAGAAGTCCCCGCTAAACCCATTAATATACTTAAGTACTGCCAGTACAGTAGAATCAGTTGTCTTGCTAGCAGCTTTAGGAGTAACGGAAGACGGTACATTAGTAAGGAGCAAGCAACCTAACTGATTGGCTTGACGCAAAGCCACATCCGTTGCAGACTCATCCGTTGAAGCCGTAATCTTAAAAGGCTCAATCCATACCCCATCATTGCCAATGTACCAGGCAATATCACCTGAACTCATAAGCACAATAGCAGAAGCCTTACGCTCCTCTACATGTACCTTAAGTTTGTTGGGAAACACGCGTCTAATTTGTACGTCTCCCGCCCAGGGATTCTTTTGAATATTCTGAGCAATCTCTGACGTATTTACGTTAAGCAGCGTAGTTCCTGCAGGTACAGCAGCTAGTTTAGCAATGGACTCTGCATCCATATGCTGCGTTGGATCTGCATCAATAGACTCAATCACAAACACGGGCAACTGAGACAAAACAAGCAACAACAGCACTAAAGAGATTGCCGTAGCTGCAATACCAATCAACACACGCAACGGAGAAAATGACAGCCGCGGCAAGCTGAGCGAGAAACCCTTGGAGCGTGTACCATCTTTGGAAACGCCAGCGCTAACACCCGCTGCGCCATCGCGCTTGTTTACGTTTTGAATGCGTGCCTGCATAGACTGCTTAGCAGCAATACGTGCGGGGCTCGCGCCACGCTTCTTGAGTTGCTTGGCGACGCGCTTCTCTTCTCGCTTTGTTGGTTTTTTACGGGGTGTAGGCTTTAAGCTCTTGCGACCCGAATCGGCTGCCATAGTACGCTAACTATTCGTTGGTGTAAGGATTTATTGCGCTACGCCATCAAGACGTGCCTGCATAGCCTCAATAAATTGGGGCCCCAGCAAGGTTACATCACCAGCACCTTGTGTAATGAGCAAATCGCCTTCTTGGCATACCTCACATAACTTTTCTACCAAACCATGGTGCACAGGCACAAAAGCTACTTCAGGCACGCTTCCAAGCTTGCTTACCGCATGGGATATAGTCTTGCCAGAAACACCAGGAATAGGCATCTCACCAGCAGAAAAGACATCTGTAACAAACAGCACGTCTGCATCGTTAAATGCTGTGCCAAATTGATCTGCCAAAGCCTGCGTGCGAGAATAGCGATGAGGTTGGAAACACACAATAATACGCTTAAATCCCAAAGGCTTGGCAGCAGCTAACGTAGCAGCAACCTCGGTTGGATGATGCCCGTAGTCATCTACAACCGTAATACCAGCTACGGTACCCACATGAGTAAAACGACGATGTGCGCCACCAAAACAAGACAGCGCTGCAGCAGCCTCTGTAACATCCAAGCCAAGCACATCTGCTACAGCAAGAGCAGCAGTAGCATTTGCCATGTTGTGACGGCCAGGGTTAGCGCTAAGCGTTACAAAAACAGTAGTGCCTGCAGGAGTGGTTACACTTAAGTTGCTTGTAATGCCAGCTCCGCGCTCACCAGCGCTCACTACGTAATCATTGGAATCATTAAAGCCATAGGTCACAAAGGTACGGCCCGTAGATTGTGCCAACTCTACAAAGTGAGGGTCGTCACCGTTGATAACTACGCAGCCCGTCTCCCCCACCAAATCCATAAACTGGCAGAAGGTTTTCTCGACATTTTCGATAGTGCCATAGTGGTCCAGGTGATCGGCCTCAACGTTGGTGATAACCGCAATAGACGGCTCAAGATACAAAAAGGAGCCATCGGACTCATCTGCCTCGCACACAAAATAGCCGCCCTTGCCATCGCGACCATTCGTGCCGTACTCTTCTACAATACCGCCAATCAAAAATGCGGGATCTTTACCCATGTGGTCAAGCATGGAAGAAATCATAGAGGACGTAGTAGTTTTGCCATGGGTACCAGCAACGGCAATCTCGGTACGACCGCGACCTAATGCCGCCAACATCTTGGCACGAGGCCAAATCTGAATGCCCAGCTCACGGGCACGAATGACCTCGGGGTTGGTCTCTGGAATGGCAGAGGAAATAACAACTACGTCTGGCATGAGATCATCAATATTTTTTGCCTCATGACCCACACGCACTTCAATGCCAGCTCCCACGAGCTCGCGCACATAGTGGGATTGCTTAAGATCTGAGCCGCTTACCTGAGCTCCACGCTGATGTAATACCAAGGCAATGCCGCTCATACCAGCGCCACCAATACCTACAAAGTGGGCGCTCGAAAACGGTAAGGCAGCTGTGGTTTGGGACATAGTATCTCCTATGGAATAGTAAAGGACGATATAACTCTACCCTATCTTGAGGGTAGCAAGACGCCTACGCGCGCGCCTTTGACACGCTCTCCACTTCGTTAGCAAGCAAAGCGGCAGCGGTTGCCGAGCCCAAGCCCTGTGCTGCGGCACGCATGGTAGCCAGCTCTGCAGGACTATCAATGAGCGAGAAAAGCGTCTGCGAGAAGCGTTTCTTATCCAGCTCATCGTCTAAAACTAAGCGAGCAGCACCGCAATCTACCAGCAAATGTGCATTGGTAGTTTGATGATCTGCTGTTGCAAAAGGATACGGCACTAAAATGGACGGCACCAAAAGCGCTGCAATCTCTGCAATAGAGGATGCTCCTGCGCGAGAAATAACAAGATCTGCAGCAGCCAGCATATCTCCCATATTAGAAATGTAAGGCATAACGTGATAGCGCTGCTGCTCTTCTGGACTAAGGTTCAGCTCACGTACTGTCTGGTCATAGTCTGCAGTTCCCGTGGAGTGGATAACGTACAAATCTTGTCTCGACAGCAGCTCTGACTTATGTGAGGCAAGTGCAGCATTAAGATGTTTGGCGCCCAAGCTGCCCCCAAACACTACCAGTAAGCGGGCATCTTGGGGAACTCCTATGGCTTCTCTACCAGCAAAGCGTGTAGATTGCACCACGTCTTTACGGACAGGATTGCCAGTCACTTTAATGCGCTCATCAGAGCCTAAAACTTTTTGAAAAGCGTCTACCGCCGCAGGAAATGCCACGCATACCGCAGCAGCTTTTTTTGCAGAGTTTTTGTTTGCCAAACCAGGAACGGAGTTTTGCTCGTGTAGTACCACAGGCACCTTGTGAGAAGCACACCACTTAACAAGTGGTAGCTCTACATAGGCACCAAACCCCACTGCAACATCAGGTGCGCCCGTAGCAGCAAAACGGCGCCCAAGCTCTGCCTTTGCCTTATGAATACGCCATAATGCAGTTGCTAATGTCCAGGGACGAGAACGATCGAAGCCCGTTACCTGCAAAGGTACAAAATCGTAACCAGCTTCAGGCACAAGTTTTGCCTCTAGACGATTAGGCTGACCATAAAACGTAACATGATGGCCACGCGCAACAAGTTCCTCTGCTAATGCAAGAGCAGGATTAACGTGCCCAGCAGTGCCACCGGCAGCAAGAGCAACTTCAAGTTTTGTAGTAGCGTCTGTCAATTGGATTACCTCCTGCGATTATCCTTTGACGAATCCGAGCGGCGCGAGCGCAAGCGCTCTGCAGGACTGGGTCCCAAGTCTATACGTTGTGCACGCCCTGTGCGCCGTGAACGAGACGTATTGAGGCGCTCAGTTGCAGGACGAAAGAAAAACACGCCTGCTTTTGAATCTTTTTGTGCGCCAGCGTCAGAACTACTTGGTTCATGATGTACGGACCGCCTAGAAGCACTGCGCGGCTGGACAGCAATCACACCAGAGCCATGTGTGTCTGGATACGTACTATCTGTCTGAGCATCAGCCAAGCTAATTTGACTGCGACGGCGATCAAACTCAGTCTCAGGCAAAACGCTTTGCTTGGAAACGGACAAGATAAGACCTACAAGCGCCAAAGTGGACATGATGGATGAGCCACCGTACGATAAAAAGGGCAGCGGCTTACCAGTCATGGGAGCAAGACCTAAAATACCCATAACGTTAACGAACAGCTGGATAATAATGAGTGAGGTACAACCAGCCGCAATAAGCTTGCCGCACAAGTCAGGTGCATTTTTGGCGATGCGATAGCCATAATAAAGGAACGCACAAAAGCCAAGGATAACTGCAACAGTACCAATAAGACCGGTTTCCTCGCCAACCACAGCAAAAATAAAATCATTGTGAGCCTCAGGCAAATACGAATACTTTTGGCGCGACATACCAATGCCGGCACCCATAAAGCCTCCGCTGCCAAAGGCATAAAACCCCTGAAGTATCTGATAGCCAGCACCATACGGGTCTGCTTCAGGGTTAAACATAGTAATAACGCGCGCGCGTGAATAATCATCCGCCAAAACCAGTACCACAATAAAAAGAACAACGAGTGTGCCACCACCTAACAAGAGGCGCATGGGAGCACCAGCAAGGTATGCCATCACCGCAATCGTGACAACCAAAATAAGCGTAGTACCTTTATCCGGCTGCACTAAGATAAGAATAATTGGAGCTCCAACAAACAAGACAGCTTCTTTGCAAAGATTGCGGAAGGTAATTGTTTGCTCTGCAAAATACCTATACAAAATATCTGCGGCATACAGAATAACAACAACCTTTACAAATTCAGAAGGCTGGAAAGAAAAACCTGCTATGTTGAGCCAGCGTACAGCACCCTTGGTAACAACACCCAAAGCAGCTGTCATAAGCAACAGTGCTATCGATGCCGCCCAGGCAAAGGAAAGACCTTTACGTAAGGTATGGTAGTTTACCATGCTCAATACCACCGCAACGATGGTACCAGCCGTTGCATATATGAGCTGTCGTTTAAAGAAATAGGCAGGGTCTCCGGTAGACTGCAAAGCCTTAACGGAACTGGCTGAGTAAATCATCACCAAGCCAAATACCACGAGCGCCGCCACGATGAGTGACAAGATGAGACGCGGCTCCATAAAGCGAGCAGGAACTCCCGCTGTTATACGCTCCAAAAACGGTTTTTTATTTTTTGTGCGCTTGGTAGTTGCATCTACGCGAGCAGTACCTTGGCCAGATGCTTGAGAGCCTGTTGTACGCACAGTACGCCTATCGCGCCCAGATTGTCGAGAAGTGCCACGTGTAGAAAGTGTCATACTGAGCGCTCCTGCATTTTAGCCGCAACCAACTGTTTAAAGACACGTCCTCGCTCTTCATAGCCGGAAAACTCATCAAACGATGAACATGCTGGCGACAGCAAAACGGTATCTTTGGGGACAGCAAGTTCACAGGCACAATCCAATGCATCTGCTAAATGCTGTGCGCGTACAATTTCCAATTGAGTGCAACTCTGAGCAGCAGTTGCAGCGGCTGCAGCAGCTAACTCAGATTGGAAGCGCTTGCCCGCCTCGCCAAAGCACACCACGGCCTTGCAGCTTGCAAGTACCGCTTGACAAAAGTCCTCAAGATCAGTGCCCTTATCATGACCGCCAACCATAAGCACAATGCGTTTGGGAGCAAATGCCGTAAGAGCCTTGATTACAGCATCTGTGTTAGTTGCCTTGGAATCATTTACAAACGTAACGCCGTTAAGCTGACCCACAGGTTCAATACGATGCTCCAGCGGACTAAAACTTGCAAGTGTTTGAGCAACACAGGTTGCCGATACACCCAACTCCAGTGCTGTTGCAGCAGATGCCAAAGCGTTTTGTATGTTGTGCTCGCCTTTAATGGACAACTCGTCCACAGAAATAAGCTTGTATTCTGTACCATCCAAACGCACTACCAGCATGTTGTTATGAACAAAAGCCGCGTTTGGTGTTTGAGGATCTGCGGTGACATCCACAATACAGGTACGAATCTTACGTGCGGCAAGACACTGTACGATAGAAGCTAGGTTGTCATCAGCAGAAGCTATCGCAAGGTCACCAGTGCCTAGATTGGCAAAGATACGCTCTTTAGCGTCCCTATAGTTCTTAAAAGTGGTATGCCATGCAAGATGATCAGGTGTTATGTTAAGCAACACAGCAACACGCGGATGCATGGTGGATGTGCCAGCCAGCTGAAAACTCGAAAGCTCCGCTACAAACCACTCGTCTGTTTGACGAGCAGAGACTTTACTAATGCTCAGCGTACCAATATTGCCTACAGCCTGTGCAGCCATGCCTGCTTGCTGCAAAAGCGTGCAGGTAAGCATGGTAGTGGTGGTTTTACCGTTTGTGCCGGTAATACCAATCCAGTGTGCTGGACTTTCACGAAAAGCAAACTCAGGTTCACCTATGATTTGAGCACAATGTGCTTTGGCACTACAAAAGAAGTCACAAAACTCAGAGATGCCAGGTGAAGAGATAGCAAGGTCATAGCTGCCTTCAACGGTATCAGTTCCCACAACTACCCGTATACCTTGAGCTTCGAGCTCCGCGGTTTTCTTGGTAGCTGTAGAGGCTGCTCCACCATATACGGTAATGGAGCTCACACGGCTGGTGCCAAGACTTACGAGATAGTCGCAAACGGCAAACCCGGTTTTACCCAGTCCGAGTACGAGCACATTTCCTAAGTTTCTTGCAGCCATGCTAAAACCTAACGTGTAATAATTCGTATAGTAAGGTAGTTCTACCCTCAAGGCGCTTTTACTTTAGTTGGAAGTACAGTGCAAAACCAATAGCCGCACACGCTGCGGAAATAATCCAGAAGCGAATCACAACCTTGGTCTCACTCCAACCGAGCTTCTCAAAATGATGATGAATGGGCGCCATTAAAAAGACGCGCTTGCCAGTAAGTTTGAAGCTACAGACTTGAATCATAACGGACAGTGCCTCAACCACAAAAAGGCCGCCCATAACCACCGAAACTACCTCAGTCTTGGTAAGCACGGCAAGTGCCGCAAACGCAGAGCCAAAGGCCAAAGAGCCCGTATCACCCATAAAAATAGATGCAGGATAGCAGTTAAACCATAAAAAGCCGATAAGGCCACCAGCAATAGAAGCTGCAAATACTGCAAGGTTAACCTCGGAATAGCTAAATGCAACAGCAGCCATCATAAGCATGACTACTAACACTGTTCCACCAGACAAACCATCAAGACCGTCGGTAAGATTAACGGCGTTAGACATGCCAGCCATAAGAAGGAATACAAAGACAATATACAGCCAAGGTACTGCAATGGTCATGCCATTAACCACAAAGGTGCTGCTAAGAATCCCCAGATTGATGTCAAGCCCGCCAGGGAAACGCAATACCGGAGCAATGTCACAGAGATTTACCGCAAGCAAACCAAAGGTAACAGAGATAATAAACAGGCCAATCATCTTTTGCTTAGGAGTTAAACCAAGCGAACGACCATGCGCAACAGACTCTATATCATCTGCAATACCAAGCAATGCCGTAATAATAGTTGCGCCAAAACCAATCATAAGATTGGGTGTCCAACGTGCCAACAGCACACAGGTAATGGTCATGGCAACCAAAATGATAACGCCACCCATAGTGGGAGTCCCCTGCTTAATAAGATGACGCTGAGGACCATCGGCACGAATTTGCTGGCCGACGCCCTCACGACGCATGAGCTTAATAAACAGCGGCATCAAAATCAAAACGATAATGGCAGAAAGCCCAATTGCCAAAAAGACTTGATAGCTCGGATAGCTTGGTTTACCAAACACTATGCGAGCACCCCCTTTACAAATTGGTCAAGCGCACTTGCCCTTGAAGCTTTAGCCAGCACAACATCATGAGGCTCCAAGATTGGCTTGAGCGCAGCAACCGCAGCGTCTACAGATTCAAACATTTCAATTTTATCGTCAGACATACCCATTGTGATAGCTGCTTCGCGCATCCCACCCACAAATTCACTTCCGATAAGAACGAGCATGTCCAAAGGTTTAGCGGCAGCGTAAGCACCAACATAGTTGTGGAGCTCGCGTGCCATCTTACCCATTTCACCCATTTCACCCAAAACTGCAATGCGCTTACCACGGCACGGAAGGGAGGCAAGTACATCTAATGCTGCTGCCATAGAGCTGGGACTTGCGTTGTAGCTGTCATCAATGATGCGTGGCTTATCTGTACCGCCAACAATTTCTAAACGCATATGTGTCTGAGGCATATGTTGTATACCTTCAATGCTAGCTTTATGGTTAATAGCAAGTTTATCTGCAACTGCAAGTGCTAAAAGATAATCATTTACCAGGTGTTTTCCAGGAATTGGAAGTTGCACAGGCTGAATATCGCCATCTTCATAATATACATTACAACAAACATAACCTTCATCTGTAAGCTTAATGTTACGAGCACTCAAATTATCATGCGTAGATGTACCAACATATGAGGTAGCTACTGCAGAAGCTTGTGCGTACTTGGTAGCAATATAGGTGCTAAAGTCATCAGAACTTACCAGATACAGACAAGGCTTAATTTGCATACCTTCAAGTGAATCTTGAACCATGCCAGAAACGATTTCTGCTTTTGCTTTTGCAATGTTTTCACGTGAACCTAACAGGCCAATATGACTTGTTCCAACGTTAGTAATAACTGCCAGTGTTGGATGTGCTGCAGCTGCAAGACGTGCAATCTCGCCAGGGTGGTTCATGCCCATTTCTGCCACAATGACTTGCGTATCTTCAGGAGCAGAAAGTATCGTAAGCGGCAAACCAATCAGATTATTAAAGTTTCCCTTGGTAGCATGTGTCTTATACTGAGCAGAAATGGCTGCTGCCAGCATATCCTTCGTGGTAGTTTTACCTACCGAGCCCGTCACGCCAACCACAAACCAATCTGCATGCATTTCTCGCCATGCTTGTGCAAGACGCAGCATAAACTCTTCGCCGTCATCATCCTGTGCACGCACAACAGCACAGGTATTCTTTGCAGCTGTATCAAGCAATTCATCGGTAGGATCTGCGGTAAGCACCACACAGGCAGCACCATTGTGAATGGCTGCAGGAGCATAGGCATTGCCATCTACGCGCTCACCACAAAAGGCTACAAACAGGCCATCAGTAACAACGTCACGGGAATCAATTGCTACATCTTTTGCTATGCGAGCGCCATCTCCGGCTAGCAGCGTACTGCCAGTAACTGCGCAAATAGAAGCAACATCCAACGAAAACATACTGTCCTCTCTACGCTTAGGAGACGGGCTGAACACCCATATCACTGAGCGCCTCACTCATAATTGACGAGAATACCGGTGCAGCAGAACTAGAAGCCAAATAACTCGTACCATTAAGACCAACATAGACCATGACAGAGGGGTCTTGAGCATTTGCAAAGCCAATTAAAGAACTGAGATAGACGTTTTCTTTGTAGCCATTTTCGCCAGCTTGCTCGCCCGTACCAGTCTTGCCTGCAACCGCATAGCCATCAACCTTACCGGCAGCACCGGTACCTTCATCCACAACAACCTGCATCATCTTTGTCATCTTTTGAGCAGTGTCTTCAGAAATGACCTGCTTATTGTTGCCAGACCAATCGACCTTCTCGCCCGCCTTAGAAATGAGGAAGTGCGGCGTGGTAAGCACGCCTTTGTTTGCAACTACGCCTATAGCGCGCACAATTTGAATCATGGGCATTGCGGTGCCCTGACCAAACGACATGGCACCCAGCGTGGTGCCTGTGTACTCAGAGCGCTTAGTCACTAAGCCAGCCACTTCACCGGGGAAATCTATACCAGTTTTAGAGCCAATGCCAAACTTCTCTACACCCTCCGCGAACTTATCGGCACCATCCGCACGGCCCACCAAGATGGCTCCCGTGTTGGAAGAGCGCCGCAAAATCTCTGTAAGCGACATGTCCATTGTGTAATCACGACCATCGTCATCCTTAACGATGTCGTCACCAACCTTTACTCCCGCAGGAACGGTGAGCACGGAATCGGGAGTAAGAATGTCATTGTCTATAGCAATGGCCATAGTCAATACCTTAAACATAGAACCAGGCTCATAGGAGCTGGAAACCATCTTGAAGGCCAGCTGATCATTGGTATAGGATGCGGGATCGGTAATGTTAAGAAGCGGCGTAGAACACGCGGCAAGAATCTCTCCGGATTTTGGATCGGTAACCATAACCATACCGGACTCTGCACCGTAGGTCTGAACTGCTTCGGTAATCTTGTTCTCTGCCACTTGCTGAATATCCGCATCCAAGGACAGTACGATATCTTGACCGTTTTTTGCTTCGGTAATCTGACTGGCGCCACCTGCAATAGGCGTGCCATCAGCACCCACTTCCATGGTCATTTGTCCATCAGTGCCAGAAAGGATTTTGTCATAATACAGCTCAAGACCGGTAAGGCCATTGCCATCAGTACCTACCACACCTAAGATTTGTCCAGCAAGTGCACCGTATGGATACACGCGCTTTGTATCTGCCAGATAATAGATGCCGGTTTGTTTTGCCTTTTTAAGATCGTCTTTGAGTTGCTTAGCAACAGACATATCCACCTTGCGCTGGATATAGGCAAAGGTGGTGTTTTTACTCAAAACGGTCTTGTAATCATCCTGTTTACCACCTAAATCCTGTGCAAGAATCTTAGACGTGCTTTCTACATCTGCAACCTCTTTAGGGTTAACGTAGATGGTTTGGCATTCTTCACTGGTAGCCAGCACATTACCATTACGATCATAAATCGTACCGCGCTTAGAAGAAATGGTAATAACGTTGGTATGATTGGCATGAGCTTTTGCAGCCAAACGCGGTGCATCAATAGCTTGCAAATACAGCAAGCGCAAAATAACAATAAGAAAAAGTCCCGCAAAAATAAAGGGCACCCAACCAAATTGATTGAGTGCAAGGGGTGAGCCAGAAGAACCTCCAGACCCCGAACCTCTATGAGAAGTGCGCGGCACCTCATCATAGGAGGAACCGCGAACACGTCGTTTACTGTTCTGTCGATTTGAGCCAACCACAACAAAGAAAGTGTACTACTTTGTGCTTGTAGAGGCAGCGGCCTTATCGGATGTATGAGTCTGCTGAGCAGAAGAGGCCTGGTCATGAGCGGCAGCATTTTTTGACTTCTTGCTGCCCTCAATCTGCTTATCATTATCGCCGGTAGCAGCAGTGTAGCTATCTTCTGCGCTACCACCTAAGGTAATGACCTCAGTCTGAGAAGCGCGCACCATGCCATAGTTTTGTGTAGCAATGCGATCAATACGCGAGCTGTTAGACAGTGTAGACGCTGTTACCTTAAGGTCATTTTCCAAACTCTGAGCTGTCTTGATTTGCCCACGAAGCTCAGCATTTGCCTGAAGAGCACTAGCTGTAGCAGCATAGAGCGTTACACGTGTGATGGCGAGCACTGCAAAAACCACAATTGCAAGAACTGCCATACGAACACGAGATAAAAATACATTGGAAACACCTTGGCGTACACGAGCATCAAGGCCGGCGCCCTCTACAATCTCAAAGGCTGGACGAGTCTGACGCGCAGTCGTGCGCCTGCTCTCCTGTGCCCCGAGGCTCTGCGCCTGTGTAAGTGGATAGGCCATGATATTGGTGCTCCTTATTGGTGTAGTACAAATCTGATGGTGCTGCGTTTATAGTGTGTTAGAGCCTGTTAGTGCGCGGAGCAAAAAGCTTTACTGCTACGCGTGTCTTTGCGCTGCGAGCTCGAGGATTATCCTCAATCTCTTGCCGCGTTGCAACAAGTGGTTTACGCGTTTTAACGTCGAGTATTGGCACCTTGCCACAGCTGCAAACCGGAAGCTCTGGAGGACATGTGCAGCCTTGCGAAAGCTCTGTAAATACATGCTTAACGATACGATCTTCCAGCGAGTGATAGCTTATTACGCAAATCCGAGCGCCAACATGCGCCCAGCGCACAGCTGCGCGAAGACCCTGCTCAAGCATCTCAAGCTCATGATTAACCTCAATGCGCAACGCCTGAAAACTCTTGCGAGCAGGATGTCCCCCATGACGACGAGCAGCTGCAGGAATACCTGCTTTGATAACTTCTACCAACTCCAACGTCGTAGTAATGGGCGCTTTTGCCCTGCGGCGTACCATGTGCTTAGCAATGCTTTTTGCGTAGCGCTCATCCCCATATACGCGAAGAATCCGAGCGAGATCTGCTTCGTTATAGGTGTTTACGACCTCTGCTGCGGTTAGAGTGTTGTTACTCGGATCCATACGCATGTCGAGTGGGGCATCCTCGTGATACGAAAAACCCCTCATAGGAATATCAAGCTGCGGAGAAGAGACGCCAAGGTCAAAAAGGAAGCAATCTACACCAGAAACGTGAGCTTGCAAGAGCAGATTATCCAGGTCTCCAAAGTTTCCCTTAAGAAAACAATGCTGAGCGCCTGGAACTTCCTTCTTAAAACGTTGTGTTGCTGCTGCCAAAGCCATATCGTCTTGATCGATTCCTATCGATAAGCCCTCTGGAGCTATAAGCTTTGCCATCTCAATGGTATGGCCAGCTCCGCCCAGAGTGCAGTCACACACGACGTCTCCCTTTTGAGGGTCCAACGCTTGAAGGACCTCAGTAAGCATTACGGGTACGTGCCAATATTCTTCTGTCAAAGCGCTCCCCTTTACTAGCCAAACAGCAGTGAATCAAAATCATCATCCAAGAAGCTTGCTTGCATTTGCTCCCACTTGGAGGCGCTGAAGATTTCGAAGTGATCTACGTTACCCACAATCTCGAGTTCGCGACCGAGTCCAAACTTCTCGCGAATTTGTTCCGAGACTTTGCTTAGGGCAATACGACCAGCAGTATCAATATCAACCGTGGTGGTAAGAGCCGAAAGCCTACGACGGATAGCGTCCTGAGCTTTATCCTTTGGATCAAAACCCTCGGGGAAAAAACTCTGCATCCACTCCTGATGTCCTTCAGGGGTAAACCCACACAACGCACCGTGAAAAGGAACCAAACAAACCTTGTTAGCAAACTGCTTGCGGAAATCCGCAGGAAGGGTGAGACGAGACTTGACGTCTAGGTTTCGATTGTAGTGGTCGGTCAAATACATGCTCACCCTCCTTTCGCTTTGCGGTCTGCGTGGAGTCGTGTCCACGTTGCGTATACATAACTATACGTGCTTTTGCAACATTTCTCAACACTTTCTCCCACTTTATCCCCCAATTTCCCACTCACCGATAAGACAAAAGGAGCCTCTTTTGTCCAGCTACCATATATTGTGGTGTCACAGCAAAAGACCCACTACCCATATGGGGTGTGTAGTGGGTCAGGTGGTGGGTGAGGTAATAATTTTTTTAATGGTGTAACTATGTAGGTGACTCAATAGGCAACTCAATGGGTTGGATAGGTTGGGAAAACATTTGTGCGCCAGCAAAAGAGCGCATGGTGGCACTATCCATGGCATACCTTATGAGTGAGCCCGGGGGTGAGCTCCCATATATACCATGCGCACATGGGTGCGATCCACATGCGTATAGAGCTGTGTAGTGGAAATATCGGAATGGCCCAACAATTCCTGAACCACGCGTAAATCTGCCCCACCCTGCAGCATATGCGTAGCAAAACTATGGCGTAAGGTATGAGGATGCAGTCCCGTAAGACCAGCTACACGCCCGTACTTCTCTACAATGCTATGAACAGACTGCCGAGAAATGCGTCCACCGCGCGCATTTAAAAACACAGCAGAAGCACTTGCATGAGACGCGTTTGGATGTACCAATCCACCACGCCACAGCTCTAGGTATTCGTGCAAGGTTTGAGCAGCCGTTCCCATAATGGGCACAATACGTTCCTTGGAACCTTTACCATATACGCGCAGTACCTCATCGGCCAGCAATACCTGTTGCAGGTCTAAGCCACAAAGCTCTGAAACGCGCAAGCCACAGCCGTAAAGTACTTCTAATATGGTGCGGTCTCGCTGGGATGCAGCGGTCTGTAAGAAAGGTTGATCCAATAATGCTGCCGCCTGCTCCAAAGAAATAACATCAGGTAAACGATCGAGCTTTTTAGGCAGTGGAATATCGAGCGCAGGGTGAGACGTACACAGATGCTCAGCGACCATAAAGCGATGAAAGCCTTTAATAGCAGAGGTAGCACGCTCAATAGACGAGGACGCCAGCTCTATAGAGCTCAGCGCCTGGAGGTATTGCTCAATATCTGCACGCGTTACCTGTGCTGGTTGTGTAATGCCTTGTTGGGCTAAATACGTAGTATAGCGCGCAAGATCTCGCCCGTACGCCTCCACGGTATTGGCGGCGCTTCCCCGCTCCACCGCAAGGTAGGCTACATACTCTTTGAGGGCACGAGCAAGATCCATCTGTTTATCCTTATTGAACCAAGTGCTTGGTTATAGCCTATGCCTAGGTGCGCACAATGCAACGCGCTGCATTTTAGCAGCGTCTTGCAGGCTACTACAGCACGTCTTCCAATGCAGATTGTACCTCATGACGTTTGACGCCTTCATGTGCAGCAATTGCGGCACGCACAAACTCGCGGAACAAGGGCTGCGGATTGGTGGGACGACTCTTAAACTCAGGATGGAACTGAGCAGCTACAAACCACGGATGTATGGATTGAGGCAACTCAATCATTTCTACTAAGCGATTATCTGGCGATACACCCGAGAAAACCAAGCCCTTGTCTGCTAAACGGTCACGATAGGCGTTATTAACCTCAAAGCGGTGGCGATGGCGCTCATAGACCAGCTCCTCGCCATATGCCTCATAAGCCAAGGTATCCTGAGCTACCTTGCAGGGGTAAGCACCCAAGCGCATAGTACCACCCTTATCGGTAATATCCTCCTGATCAGGCATGATATGGATAACGGGATTCTCGCAATCTGGCATAAACTCAGCAGAGTGTGCATCCACAATGTTGCCCACGTTGCGCGCAAATTCACAGACAGCCACCTGCATGCCCAAACAAATACCCAAAAACGGAATCTTATGCGTACGAGCACGATAAATAGCGCTAATCTTGCCCTCAATACCACGCAAGCCAAAACCGCCAGGCACCAAAATGCCATCTGCGTTGGCTAATACGTCATCCACGTTATTCTCGTTAAGTGCTTCACCATCGATAAGCTCGATGTTTACGTTGCGGCCAAAATACACGCCAGAGTGATGCAGTGCCTCAATGACTGATAGGTAGGCATCAGGCAGTTGCGTGTACTTACCCACTACTGCAATGGTAACCACATCCTCGCGCGCATTGGACTCATGCATGAGTTTGGTAAACGAGTACCAGCGCTTCATATCAGAACAGCGGGGCTCCAAACCAAGTTTTTCACATGCCTTTTGATCAAAGCCCTGTTGAGCAAGGTGTTCAGGCACGTCATAAATAGACTTACAATCTGAATTTTCAAACACGCAATCATTGTCCACATCGCAAAACGATGCAATTTTGTCACGAATATCTGCCGGCACCTCGTGGTCAGAGCGACACACAATAAAATCAGGCTGAAGACCCATAGAACGCAGCTCTTTAACGGAGTGTTGAGTGGGCTTGGTTTTAACCTCGTGAGCAGCAGCAATATAGGGCACCAAACTCACGTGGATAAGCAGCGTGTTTCCTGCACCCTTCTCTTTACGGAATTGGCGAATAGCTTCTACAAACGGCTGGCTCTCAATATCACCAATGGTGCCGCCCAGCTCCGTGATAACCACATCGACGCCCGTCTGCTCCTCAATGCGCAAAAAGCGATCCTTAATAGCATTGGTTACATGAGGAATAACCTGCACGGTGCCACCAAGAAAATCACCCGCACGCTCACGCGTAATAAGCGACTGATAAATTGCGCCCGTAGTGAAATTAGAATTACGCGTAAGATTCTCGTCGATAAAGCGTTCGTAATGGCCCAGGTCAAGGTCGGTTTCTTTACCGTCTTCTGTAACAAAAACCTCACCATGTTGGAAAGGACTCATGGTGCCAGGATCCACATTCAGATAGGGATCTGCCTTTTGCATCATTACTTTGTAACCACGTGATTTAAGCAACCGACCAAGCGCTGCGGCTGTAATGCCCTTTCCCAGTGAAGAAACAACGCCGCCAGTAACAAAAATGTGCTTGGTCATAAGGCCTCCCGTATTCATGCAAAACATTTCTACGGGATTTAATAGTAATCCTATCAAGGAGCTCTTTGTAAGCAAAACCGCTAACTTCACATGAGCAAAACATTTTATTGGACGTATCTTGCTCAGCTTGGCGCCGCATACGCCCCCCACAGCATCCCTTATCCAGAAACCCCATCAAGCAAGGCACGCGCATGCTCCAAGGAAGGAGTGCTCATATCTCCAGATAGTAAACGAGCTACTTCTGCTACACGGTCTTCTCCCACAACTTCATCAATATGAGTTTGTGGAACGCCATCCTGCGCATTGCCCTCAGTCTTGCGCACCACATAATGACGTGTAGCCGCAACAGCAACCTGTGCCAAGTGAGTAACTACTATCACCTGATGAGTGCGCGCCAAATCTGATAACACCGTCGCCAAAGCCACTGCCGTAGCGCCACCAACACCTGCATCTACCTCATCAAAGACAAGGGTATCTACCGCGTCTGCTTCACCCAAGACCACTTTACAGGCAAGCATAACACGGCTCACTTCACCGCCAGAAGCAATACGACGCAAGGGACGAGCACTCATAGTTGCAGCGGGCTTATACAACAACTCCACCCTACTGGGACCCGCACTGGTCCACTGGCCGCGTTCAAGACGCGTTACGTCAATGTGTAGCTCTGCTGTTCCCATTTCTAAACGATGCATCTGCTCTGTAATACGTGCAGCTAATACAGGAGCCGCAGCCTTACGTACCGCGTCCAGCTCATCTGCTGCAAGTGCAAGGGCTTTCTCGGCAGCAGTAAGGGTGTCCTGAGCATCTTTGAGTGCTTGGCCACCATCGCCGGAAGCTTCAACAATTCCTGCGGCCCACGCGCGACGCTCAAACACTTGCTCCATGCTAGGACCATAGCTGCGCAGCAAACCCTGCAGGCGAGCCATGCGCATCTGCATAGCATTAAGCTGCGCTGGATCAAACTCCATGGATGAACGATACTCGCGCAAATCATGAGCGCTATCCTCTAGGTCCAAAAGGGAACTTTTAATGACGGCAATCTTACTTGTTAAAGATGTGTCATAACGCGCAGCCGCTTCCAAACTGGTAAGAGCTTCTGCCAGCAAATCAAGCGCCGCATCATCACCAGAAAGCTTCTCATAGGCAGCTTCTACGTTTGTAAACAAAGACTCTGCATGCTCAGCAATATCCAACGTAGCCTGCAGCTGATTAAGCTCGCCGTCTTGAGGTGCCACTTCATCAATACGAGTCAATACAAATTGTGCCTCATCCAAACGGCTCGCACTTTCTTGCAACGCTGTTTGCACGCGCTCAAGCTCCTGTGCAGCTTTACGCGTCGCAACCAATGCCTCGCAAAACCGCTCTTTAGCTGGATTGATGCTCTGCGCTGCCCATCCATCCAACAATTCCATATGAGCTGCTAAAGAAAGAAGCTGTTGGTGCTCGTGCTGACCACACAAATCTACGGTGGCGCCAATGCCTTCTGCCAGTTCACGAACGGAGGCCATGTGTCCATCAATGTCTATACGACCACGACCTGATGTGTTCACACGACGACGGATTACATGCTCATCAGGAGTATCTGACGAGAAAAACTGACCTTCTACCAGCAGTTCATTGGCACCTTCACGCACGGAAGAACTATCTGCACGCTCACCAATAAGCAACTTAAGCGCACTCAATAAGGCTGTTTTACCCGTACCCGTCTCTCCCGTAAGCACCGTAAGGCCTTCGGAAAACTCAAGAGTTGCCTCTTTAATAAGTGCCACATTTTGAACGTGGAGCTGATCAATCATCTAGTGCCTTGCCCTTCCGTAAAACACACGGGAGACAGAATTGTAAAAACTTGAAGGACCGCCGTCCAACAAAACTATATCACCAAGCCCACGACGCACACAGGCAAGCTCCACTGTCTTATCCCTACTTACCAGTTGACCATCTACAAAAGCAGAACGGTCTGCTGGGCGGTCATATGACGTAGCAATCTCTACCACATCAGAAGCACCTGTCATAAAGGAACGAGCCGAAATAGTATGAGGTGCAATGGGAGTTATAAGCATGCCTTTAAAGTCTGGATGTACAATAGGTCCCCCTGCGGCAAGAGCATAGCCCGTAGATCCCGTAGCAGTAGAAACAACGACGCCATCACCACGCAAGCGATCAATATGATTGCCAGAAACCCCCACATCAAACTCAATCATGTCTCCATCGGCACCACGAGTAACCGCAAGTTCATTCAAAGCAAAATGATGTGCTACTTCAGGTTGATTGGTTTCTTTATCTGTCATATGGAGCTCAACATCTAAGGATGTACGGCGAGAAACGTGCATTTCTCCAGCTAAAGCAGAAGCAACACTGCCCACCACCTGCTCTGAATCACCAGCTGTTAAAAATCCAAGGTGCCCAAAAGACAGACCAAGCAGCGGAATCTCTGTATATCCAACAATCTTTGCCGCACGTAACAGGGTGCCGTCTCCACCAAGTGAAACCACTAAGCTGCTTCCTTTTGCAGAGGTAAGCTTGTTGGGATACTTTTTCTTATCGTGAGCCCATACAACCTCTACATCTTGCATTTCCAGCCACTGAGATAGTTCCGTAGCGGCTTCTACGGCAACAGGACGAGAATAATTTGGTACCAAAAGGACCTTCATAAGGCTCCTCCTCAGCTACACGATAGATTGTAAAAAGTGTATCACCGCGCACTACGAAGTGGTAATTTGAGCAATCGCCTTGGAAAAATCTACAGCAGCTGACCTGCCACCTTTGGACGCCAGCAGCAAAAACTCATGATTTCCTTTATGCCCCACAAGAGGACTCGCACACACATCACGCACAGCAAACCCTTTGTGCGAAAGGTCTTTGCTAACCATTTCCAAACAAGCAAGCCACACGGCAGGGTCTCGCACTATACCGCCCTCGCCCACCTGGTCACGAGCAGCCTCAAACTGAGGCTTTACCAAGGTAAGAAACAGGCCCTTCTCGCGAAGCAAATCCCAAACTGCACCAGCTACGGTAGTGACCGAGGTAAAAGAGACATCGCACACGGCCAAATCTATGGTGCCTCTACGCTCAGGCGTTGCAACATCTACAATATTGGTACGCTCTAACAGCGTGACGCGTGTATCGTTACGTAAAGACCAATCAAACTGCGCATATCCCACATCTACCGATAAAACCGACGTAGCACCATGGCGTAACAAACAGTCGGTAAAACCGCCCGTAGAACACCCTACATCCACACAGGCACAGCCACGAGGATTCACGTTACAGGCAGATAAGCCGCGCTCGAGTTTTAACCCGCCGCGGCTTACATAGGGATTGCCCCCACGAACATGAAGTTCTATTCCTGGTTTAACTTGTTCACCTGCGCTGGTAAGCTTGCGATTAGTGGTAGATACATTGCCCGCCATAACAGCACGCATGGCATCGCTGGTAGTAGCAAAAAAACCTTGATTTACCAGCTCTACATCAAGACGAACGCGAGCCATACGTACTACTCAGACTCAGATGATACAGACTCGGTGACGTTTTTGGAAGCTGTATCCTCAGTAGGCGTAGCATCCTCAGGTTGTACTGGCTGTTCTTGAGCAGCCTCATGAGCCTCAGACTGAGCCTGAGCCTCTTCCATACGAGCTAACTCATGAGCCGTAAAGTCTACTTTGTCTACCATGTCTACCGCTTTAGACCCCAAACCAATGGCCTCTTCAAACAAATCCAAAGAACGCTCAAGCGAGGTGTCTTTATCGCGTACAACACCCACAATCTCATCAAGACGACCAACAATGTCATCAAAAGATGTATATGCAGAGGTATCTACTCGTGCCATGGCTATTCCCCTGCCGCCTCTACATCAGATTGCGCTCCAGAAGCAGCCTTATGAACGGCTCCTTGAGCAGCTACTTCAAGCGGCTGCGTTGTATCAAACAAATCCTCACCTGCTTGGGTAGCCGTAATAATTGCACCAAGAACGCCGTTAATAAAACGAGAAGACTCATCGGTGCCATAGGCACGTGCAAGCTCCACCGATTCATTGATGCAAACAGCAGGATCTGCTTCATTAAGACAGAGCATTTCACAAATACTCAGACGCAAGAGATTGCGATCTACGGCAGGCATGCGCATAACTTCCCAGCGCTTAGAAAAGCGAGTAATAATACCATCAAGCGCAGGAATCTTATTGCTTGTTGCTAAAGCGAGTGTCTCTGCATACGGATTAAGAGGGCCATCAGATAAGGCATAGTCACCCGACAGCACATCTTCAACACTGCGACCAGTGGCCTCAGCTTGAAATAAAATTTGCAGTGCCTGACTACGCGCAAGTCTACGAGTTTGATACGCGGGAGTGCTCAAACTTACTCCTTGGGAAATACGAGGCTATCAATGCAAACATTAACAGCACTTACTTTGACACCAATTTGCTCTGTAATAGCCTGAGATGCGGCAATGCGGACTTGTTCAGCCAACTTAGTAAAGGTATAGCCAAAGAAGACTGCCAAATGAACCGTCACAATCAGGCCATTCTCGTCAGACTCGCACTCTACCGCACGACCAGACTGCACAGTCTTGCTCGTAAATACAGAGATGAGGCTCGACGTAATATCGTTGCCACCTACACGAGCAACGCCCTCTACCTTATTTACGGCAGACGTAACAACGGTGCCAATAACACTCTTAGAAATGCCAATGCCAGAGATTAAAATCTCGGTCTGTTCCATAGGAGTTCCTTTCACGCTACGAGCCACACTCACATGCAGACAACGCGCTTCTAGACGCGCTGCACAAACTTACCGGTGCGGGTGTCAACCTTTACGCGCTCGCCTTGGTTAAGATACATAGGAACCTGAATGGTTGCGCCCGTCTCAATAACAGCAGGCTTGGTGCCACCCTGTACGGTATCACCCTTAAAACCAGGGTCAGTCTCTGTAACCTCTACCTCAATAAACATAGGAGGATTAACACCCAACAGCTCAGTATCCGCATAGAGCAGCTGGCATATATCATTCTCTTTGAGCCACTTGGCGTTATCGCCAATGTAGTCATCGGATACAGGAATCTGATCGTAGGTCTCCATATCCATGAAGTTGTACGCGTCACCATCGTTATAAAGATACTGCATCTCTTTGGTAATCAGCTGTACGCTCTCAAACTTAGAACCAGCGTTGCAAGTCTGATCAATGGTGCGGCCATCACGCAAATCCTTAATCTTGTAGCGAACAAATGCGCCGCCCTTACCAGGTTTTACATGCTGGAACTCTACGATGGTGTAATACTTGTTATCAATCTTAAGACCCATGCCGTTCTTAAAATCTGCGGTGCTAATGCTTGCCACAACAACTCACTTTCTATTTGACCTCTGCCAGATAGGCAAAGTATTCACAGATGCATTCTAGTATACCGTTGTATGCCCATATAACGAGAAAAGCCATGCAGACTTAACAGGAGATACAAACAAGTTCATGGGAAGACTGAGTAAATGGCTTATACCCATCTGCGGTAACCACACCAAAATCTTCCAAACGAACGCCAAACTTACCAGGCAAATAAATACCAGGCTCAATAGTGACCACTGAACCCTCGGGAATAGGAAGGTCATACAGACGACCAAAGTTGGGCTTCTCGTGAATCTCCAAACCAACACCGTGGCCTAATCCATGCATGAAATACTCACCATAGCCTGCATCCGTAATAACCTTAACTGCAAGGTTATGAACATCCTTGCCAATCACACCAGGTTTTGCATACTGCGCACAGGTCTCATGTGCTAAGCGAACAATGTCATACACCTTTTTTTGTTCTTCAGAAGGTGTACCTACGCACACCGTGCGAGTCATATCAGAGTGATAGTCATGGTACCCAGCACCATAATCCATAACGATAAAATCTCCCTGCTGCACTACGGTAGAACCAGGCTGTGCATGGGGATTTGCACCGTTTGCTCCAGTTGCAATGATTGTGTCAAACGACAGGGCATCAGCACCATGCGTAAGCATATAGTTTTCTAGTTCTACACGGATATCCTGCTCCGTAAGACCGGGCTTAATATAGGTACAGATGTACTCAAAGGCAGCATCGGTAATATCTTGAGCATGCTGCATAAGCTCCAACTCTTCTGCATCCTTCACCATGCGCAAAGAAGCAATATCTCCATGTAAGCGTGGCAGCAGACAAGCACCAGAACATTGGTGTATGCAAGCTTTAAGATCATCATAGAAGGCTAAATCACAGGTATCCTCAAGAGCAACCATACGACTGTGTGTCTGAGCAATACGTTGAGCTGCCCACATTGCAGGGTCTACCAGCTCCATATCTATAACCCAAGCGGTATTAGTACCCATGCGCGTTATAAACGTGTTGTAGTAACGGGAATCCGTATGCAACCACTGACCAGTAGCCGTAATAAACGCCGTATGAGTAATCTCATCATCAAACGTGCGCTCAGAGCCGGTAAGCCAACGCAAGTCCGCGTTATTTCTTAAAATGACAGCATCATAACCACGCTGAGCCATTACCTCACGCAAGCGGTCAACACGTGCTGCGCATGCCTGTGCATCTGCCATATTTAAACATCCTTTCCGATGATATACCACTCATATACTCAATGACATACTTGATATGCTTCTTATAATGCCTACTCATGCACGAGCAACTGCTTATGCAACGTACACCAGGCCTGCAAATGCTCTTGGAGTAACTCATCTGGCACTGCCGTATAGCGCACACGACCAAGTGCCAAAGGAAGAGGCAACAAAAAACGATTTGTACGCGCAAAGCATACGGACTTAAGAGCATCTATAAACTCGTGCGCTTGTACATCACAGGCAATCTGACCAATACCAAGGCTTGCGAGAAGTGCGTCTTGACTGTACATCAAATCCATATCCGCTTCTTCAAGACCAACAGCAAGACGAGCATTTACCCGTAAGCCTTCTGCAATTTTAAGGGCTCGCGGAATGCCATCAAACAAACGGTCTAACGCAGCCTCAAAGATAAAGCCATAGGAATTACCCTGACGAATTGCCAATGAAGTAGAAGCCTCAATACGACCACGGCATTTAATGGTATCAACCAACTGATCTACGATAGTCTGCTCATCGTGTTCCATAAGCTTCTGGGTTTTCTCGGCAAGACGACCAAACGCATCTGTGTTATCACAAACGGCAGTAGAAACGGCGTATACCAATGCAGTTTGAAACTGCTCCCCCTCATAAAGATTCATAAAGTTCAAATCACAAAATGCCATGCGGGGACGAGCTTTCGTAGCTATGAGCGGTGTAGAAGTTGCCGTAGTACGCAAAGCAGGAGGGGTGGTAATGCCCTGTACAGCTGCAAGAGAACTGGTGGGGATAAACGCATACTCCACTCCGCCACACCAGCTGTTTGCAAGATACGAAGCCAAACCCGCTACCTGCTCATTACCCGCAAAAACCAATACATCATCTGCGGTAATGCCTTCATCGCTCAAAAAGATACACAATTCATGAGCAATATCTACTGTTGTTATACAGTCTTGATTGGTAATGCGTGCTTCTGCGACAGAAAAACCACCGTCTGCCAGCTGGCGGCGCAACTCTTCTGTTAAAGCATCAGAAACCTCTGTTCCGCAGATAAGCGCAGCTTTACGAGGTTTGCCCACCAAAAGGCGAAGCTCACGCCCCATGTTATAGAGGACATCGTTTCCTATGCGCATATCACAGGAACCGCCAGGCACAGTAATTGACTGACGAATAACCGTTTGCTGAGCTTCTTCCTGACTCATAGCAGGCCTTTCTCCCACAAGAGCTGCGCAGTAATTTGTGCAACCTCGTCAAATGTTTTGTTAGTAATACTAACCGAGTAGTCAGATACTTTTTGATACAGCGGGCGACGCCGTGCAAATAATTCTTCGGGGCTTGAACACAAATCCAAATCTGGCCTGCGATCAGTACGCTGTATCTGCTTAAGTGAGTCAGACAGCTCGCCTTCCAAATACACAATAGTGCCCATTTCATGCATAAGTTGGCAGTTAAGCTCACTTTCTACAATACCGCCACCGCAACTTACCAGGAGACTTTTTTGCGACTGTAAACTTTGAAGTGCGCTGGTTTCTGCCACGCGCATGGCTTGCTCACCGCCATCTGCATATATTTGTGCTAATGAGCAGTGATACATGCGCTCAACAATACGATCTGTATCGGTAAAAGGACGACCAAACAAATGGCCTATGTTGCGCGCCAACGTGGACTTGCCAGCACCGAGGAACCCCACAAAGAAGACGTGGTCACACCCCTCATGTACAACATATCCGTGTTCCAGCTTTTGCACAACACTCCTCGCAGACATAGCATATGGCGCATCTAAGCGTTACGAATACTTCACTCATACCGTTTATACAAGTCTTTAATTTTTAGATTTTATCATCCTATGGCAGGTCACGGCAGTACGTAATCGTCCTACATAAACCGACACACCACCCCAGTAAGCACAAAACCTGCTGTAAGCCAAGGCACAAGCGCTATGGTTTTTTGTTTGGCAATAATCCCAAACAACGCTGCAAACGCGCAACCTATGCCAACACCGAATATCACAGCAGGTCCCAGCCATAGGCTCCAAGCTGCTATAAACTTAATATCACCCATACCAATAGCCATGCGCCCGCTTACCCTACGAAACAGCAGCTCCCCCACTACCATAAGCAAACATATCGCTACCGAGAAGCCCGTATAGTACACAAGTGTTTGTGGTGCATGCATACAGCGCCAGCCTGCTCCTAAAAGAGCAAGCGCTAACGAAGCTGCATTTGCAATGGAGCGCGTTCTTATATCCTGAACCGAAGCCGCCAACGATATAAGAAAAGCCACCATCACAGTTGCAGATCGTCTCCTTCAAATCTAATACTGCGTAGGACTCTATGTTCCACCCTGCGTAACAACTTGGTATAGAACAAATCGGTGACTGACTGCGGTCTAACAAGAATGGTGGCAATGCCTGCTAAATTGCCTGCAAGCACATCAGTAAACACTTGATCACCAATTAACACCGCTTGGCTGCGTTGCACGCCCATACGTTTAAGAGCGGCCCATACCGCAAAAGGCGCCGGCTTCATAGCGTGATCTATCTTAGACACCGCAAGCTGGCGCGCTGTTGTCTCTACTTCAGTTGCAAAAAAATTATTAGACACCAAACAGATTTGCAGACCTGCCTGTTTTGCTCGCTCAACCCATGCGACAACGTCCTGCGGTAGACGCTTTGTATCTTTTGGTACGCAGGTATTGTCGCGATCAAGCAATACACAGCGCACGCCCGTGCATACAAGCTCATCTATATCTACCAGCGGCAACGATGCCACATATTTTGATGCCTGTAGCAAAGCCATAGTTATCACTACACCGCAAACACAACGCTACGATTGAGCCTTTTTAGCTGCCTCAATTACCTGCTGATGCTCTTCATACGTCTTAGAGAAACTATGATTGGAATAGCTGCCGTTTTCTACAATAAAGAAATACAGGTAGTCCGTCTTTGCAGGCTCCATTGCAGCCTTAAGCGAGGCAATGCTCGGCGTACAAATGGGAGTTGGCGTCAAACCCTTATTAAGGTATGTATTGTAGGGACTTTGCGTTTTAAGGTCATCTGCGGTAACCTCTCGGTCCAACACATATCCCATGGTTGCATCTGACTGAAGTGCCATCCCCTGCTTAAGACGGTTATAAAAAACAGAAGAGACAAGCGGACGATCATCTTGCGTCACTGCTTCGCGCTCAATAATGGAAGCCAACGTTAAAATCTGATAGTCACTCATAGTGATGCCATAGGTGCTTTGAATGTTGGCGCGAGCAGACTCAAAATCAAGGCTGCCATGCTCTGCTTTGTATTGGTTAAGCAAAGCGCGAATAACACTATCGGCACTTATTTCCTTACCGCTAAAGTCATAGGTCTTGGGGCACATAAAGCCCTCAAGCGAATCATCGGCTACCCCTTGCAAGAAAGGAAACTCGTTTACATAGTTAGAGGCCTTTGCCTGAGCGAGAAAATCATCAGCCTTAATGCCTAAGGATTTCTCTACCAAAGCAGCAGTTTTCTTAAGCGTCAGGCCTTCGGGAATTGAAAGCTTATTTGCTGTTGTATTAGGGCCCTTTACCAGCTGCTGAACAACAGCCTCTACAGACATGCCCGTTGTAAACGAATACGTGCCCGGCTTAAGATTGGAATCTGCCTTTTTAAGCGTCAGTTCCTTTAAAAAGTCTTCGCTGCTTGTTATGACACCAGCATCTAATAAAGACTTGGCAACTGCCTGAGCACCAGAACCTTCTGCAATACTTACGGTAACTTCCTTACCAGTAGCTACCGCAGAGCCACCATTTTGCTTTGCACTTACACAGCCATGAATAACAAAACCAGCAATCACCACCGCTATCAAGGCAAGAGCAAAAGCAATGATTTTTATCGGAGGACCAGAAGGGGTACGGGGGCTGGACTGCCTATACGAACGAGGCCCTTGCACGCGTGTCGTTTGCGCACCAGCAAAATGTGCACCGCGCGAAGCCTGTTGAGACACGTTTGATCTTTGAGGGGTAGCCATGAGCTTCTCCTTTAATGCTTTGCAGATTGAGCATCGAGCCACGATTGCAAAAAGAGCGAAGCAGCAACCATGTCTACCTTGCCACGCATGTCTTTCTCGGAAAGCCCTTTTTCACGCAAGATACGCTTGGCCTCACTGGACGATAAGCGCTCGTCAGCAAACTCAAGAGGCAAGCCACATGCCTTTGCAATCTGTTGAGCCTGATCCATCACGCGCTGCGCCTGTGGACCATCCTCGCCGGTCATAGTCTTAGGGCGACCACATACCAATACATCTGGTTCATAGTCTTCCAAAATATAGCGAAAAGAGCGCGCGCCCAACAGCACTTCCTGAGCAGGCAGTACCTTAACGGGCGACGCGACGGTCCCTGTGGCATCGGAAACAGCAATACCTATACGGACCTCTCCAATATCAAGGGCAAGTGCACGCACTTATGCACCAATCATCTGGCGTGCAGCTGCTAAAGCATCATCAATACCAGCAACATCTTTACCGCCAGCCTGAGCCATGTTAGGACGACCGCCACCACGGCCACCAAGTTTTTGAGCCAAGACGCGCACAATATCACCAGCAGCAAAGCCTGCCGCAACAGCAGCATCCGTACCTGCGGCAAGAAGACCAACCTGACCCTCAGGCGTGACTGAGGCTAAGACGCAAGCAATAGGCTTACCATGAGCGCCGTCACGGATACCATCCCAAACGCCACGAAGCTCCTTAGCAGAAACACCATCAAGCTTGACGAGTGCACAGCTATAGCCACCTGCATCCACCGCATGCTTCAGGGCATCACTTACCACATCAGACGCAGCACCACTCATAAGCTCACTTACGCGCTTCTTGGTATCACGAAGCTCTTGCTGCAACTGAGCTATGCGAGACCTAAGCTCAAGCGGACGACATTTGAGCTCAGACGCAAGTTCTGCAAGCTCAAGAAGGTGCTCGTCCACATACTCAAGAGCGCCAGCACTGGTAACAGCCTCAATACGACGGGCATTGGAACCAACAGAACCCTCGGAAACAATCTTAAAGAAGCCAAGGTCAGCCGTATTGCGTGCGTGTGTACCACCACAAAGCTCACGTGAGAAGGGCTTCTCGGAAGCGCCCGTAGAGACAACACGTACCGTATCGCCGTACTTCTCGCCAAAAAGCGCCACGGCACCCGAGGCCTTTGCCTCATCCAAGCTCATTACGTTGGTAACCATAGGCTCAGCGGCAAAGATTTCTGCATTGATAAGGCCTTCAATACGTGCAATTTCATCGGCGGTAAGGGCCTCAAAATGAGTAAAGTCAAAACGCAAACGATCAGGAGTTACTAAAGAACCAGCTTGGCTTACATGCTCTCCCAGCACCAGCTTAAGAGCAGCATCCAACAAATGGGTTGCAGTATGGTTGCGGCGAATAAGCTCGCGACGATTATGGTCAATCGTTGCAGTAACGGTAGCACCAACACCAACTGTACCCTCGCGGACAATACCTACATGGGCGATAAGACCATCACCACGGCTCTTGGTATCGCATACCTCAATGCTGAGGGCAGGACCAGCAATAATGCCAGTATCCCCCACCTGGCCACCCATCTCTGCATAAAATGGCGTGGCATCCAAAACAACCTCTACCTGGCTGTCTACGGGAGCCGACTCAACAATCTGGCCATCAATAACTAAGGCAACAACCTTAGCATTCTCTACCACATCAGAGGTATAGCCCTCAAAACGCGTAGCCTTGTGCTCATCAGAAAGAGCAACCCATACATTGTTTGCCTGACCCCAGGCATCACGATGGGCACCTGCACGAGCGCGATTACGCTGAGCAGCCATTTCCTTGTCAAAGGTATCCATGTCTACGGAGTGACCTGCATTCTCGGCAATTTCACGCGTTAAATCAATGGGGAAACCATAGGTATCATGTAGCTTAAAGGCCACCTTACCAGGAAGCACAGCGCCCTCAGCCAAAGACGCCAACTCAGCAGTGAGGCTTTTCTCGCCCGCATCCAACGTAGCAGAGAAACGCTCTTCCTCCGCAGCAATAATGCCCTCGATAAGCGCCTGGTTGTCGATAAGAGCAGTGTAGACATCACCTAACAGCGCCTGTACCTCATGGAAGTACGTGTTAAGAAAAGCGTCCTTAATACCCATCAAACGACCGTGATAGACAGCGCGACGCAACAAACGACGCAAAACATAGCCCCTACCTTCATTGGAAGGAAGAATGCCGTCACCAATCATAAAAGATACGGCACGAGCGTGGTCTGCCAAGATGCGCAAAGACTTATCTACTGCCTCAGAGCTGTGATATGTAACGCCAGCAAGCTTCTCGCCTACATGGATGAGAGAGCGCAATACATCACCCTCATAGTTGGAGCCCTCATGCTGCATAATGGCAGCAATACGCTCCAAACCCATGCCAGTATCGATGTTGCGGTGAGGTAAATCGGGCATAGAACCGTCTTCCTGGCGGTCATACTGCGTAAAGACGAGGTTCCAAAACTCAAGGTAGCGGTCACCATCATCGCCGGGTTTCTCGCCCTCAAACTCAGGGCCTTGGTCAAAATAAATCTCGGAGCAAGGACCACAAGGACCGGTGGGACCAGCAGCCCAGAAGTTATCCTCTTCACCCAAACGAGAGATGTGGTCGTACGCTACGCCTTGCTCATGCCACAGCTCAATGGCCTCATCATCATCCTCAAAGACGGTCATATACAGACGGTCCTTAGGAAGACCAAGGTGCTCAGGGCTTGTAATAAACTCATACGCCCAAGCAATAGCATCTGCCTTAGAGTAACCGCCAAAAGAAAAGTTGCCTAACATCTCAAAGAACGAGAGGTGACGGGCATCGCCGATATTGTCAATATCGTTAGTACGCAGGCATTTCTGGCAAGACGTTGCGCCAATCTCTCGCATGGTCTTGGTGCCTTGGTAATACTCTTTAAACTGGTTCATACCAGCATTTGCCAACAGCAAAGAAGGATCGTCAGGAATAAGCGATGAGCTGGGGTACAGCTTGCAGCCTTTAGCCTCAAAGAAGCGTAGGTAATGCTCACGAATCTCTGCGGTGGTCATTGTCTTGTAATCAGACATTGTCATGGTGCTCCTCGGTGCTGGTAGTAGGTGTATCTGATGTCACGTGCTTTGTTTTGGTTGTCTCATCTGAATTGTGTGCACTGTTGTTTGCATCGCGCGACAATCCAATATGAAACGCTGTTGTTCCAAGTTGCTCATTGTACCTGCGAACGACGTCTGCGATAGTGGGACGAACGGAATCTGGGGGTGTTTCTGCCGTAACATTCACGTTCTTTACACGGGGCACAAGCCTGGTGTACTCAAAAAAGCGGTCATCATCCAAGGCATCAAAGGACGGAAGGATGTTTCCTTCATTGTCATGAAAGGGCGTCGATTTAAAAATGGCACCTTCATAGGACACAATTTGCCTACCGGTACGCGTCTCAAAGTCATATACAAAAATGCCCTTAAGCGCTGCGGAAAGAGGAATGGCCAATACCATGCCCAACACACCGCCCAAAGCATTGCCCACAATAATTGCTGTAAGCGACATAATAGGATGCACCTTAACAGCAGATTGCATGACCAAAGGCGAAACCACATTATCCGTAACGTTTTGTGCAATCACAGACACAATAAGCGAGAAAAGCGCTAAGGCTGGACTGGTAAACAACGCCAACAACATAGCAAGCCCAGCCGCAATCCACGGACCGATCACAGGAATAAAGTGGAGGACGCCCACGGTAATGCTCATAAGGCCCGCATAGGGATGACCAATACAGGTAAAGCCAATATAGCTGAGTATGCCGCCAACAAACGAGGTAATAACAATACCGCGCATGTAGCCGCCCATAGAACGACTCATAACCGCAAACAGCATAGTCATACCCTCGCGATGTTGAGGGCCAACCAAAATAGCAATTTCACGAATAATAACGGGATAGTCCTTGGCAAGCCAATACGCCATGACTAAACCTAAAAACATGGTAAACAAATCTGAAAGCGTGCCCATAATGTTAACGACAATACCACCAGAAAGCTTGCCCGCCATGTCCGTTGCCAAACGGCTTAAGAGGTCCGAGACTGAGTTTATGCTCGATGATACGATGGCTTGTACATCTGCACCCGCAATGGTTTGATGCTCCTGCATAAACTGGGAAAATACGCCCTGTAAAGACGTAATATAACTTGGTACACTGCGCAACAGATTAAGCGTTTGCTCAATAAATGGCGGCAACAATAAGGTAAAGACCAGCGCCACAACGCCCAACATACAAAGCAACGACAAAAATGCTGCAAGACTGCGAGGAACTTTATGATCTTCCAACCAGTTTGTAATGGGGCTGCAGATAAAACCAATAACAACACCCCACAGCATAAGCTGAACTGCTGGCCAGACTTTACCCAACACTTGAAGAGCAAAAAACAGCAGTACGATACAGCCAATAGCCGCCCACACCTTAATAAGCATGCGACGGCTGTATGCTACTTGCTCGCTCTCTTGTTGCTGATTAAAAGACGTGCTCACCCAGACACCTTCCTAGTGCGTTATAGATTCGGGGTCAATCTTTTCTTGAATTTTCTTAAGCGTACGACGCAGCAATCTAGAAACCTGTACCTGCGATACACCGAGTTTATCGGCAATTTCTACCTGTGTTAAACCCTCCACAAAACGCATGCGAATAACCTCTTGCTCCCGCGGAGAAAAATCACGGATAGTCTCTTCAATAACCATGCGGTCATCTGCAGTAGAAAGCGCCGTATCCTCGCTGGCGTATTTATCAATAACGGAAGGCGCCTCTTCGTCATCTGACGAACCTCCCTCTAGGGGAACTGAGCTATACGCACTGGAAGACTCCATAGCCTCCAAAACCTCATCCACAGAAGTATTCAGATATTCAGCAATTTCTTCTACGGAAGGGCTTCGCTGAAGCTGCTCCGTCAAGGTGTCTGTAGCTTGGTTAACTTTGGCAGAAAGTTCTTGTAGGCGGCGAGGCACACGTACTGACCAGCCTTTATCACGGAAGTGACGCTTAATTTCACCCAAAATGGTAGGCGTAGCAAAGGTAGTAAACTCCAAACCGCGTTCAATATCAAAGCGATCAATTGCCTTGATAAGGCCTACGGTGCCAACTTGAATGAGGTCATCCAAAGGCTCGCCACGATTTTTAAACTTAGCAGCTAAGAAGCGCACTAAATTAAGGTGATTAACAATGAGTTGCTCTCGAGCCTCCTCATCGCCCTTCTCTTTATAGTTACGAAAAAGCTCGTGAGTGCGCTGCTTATCCCACGCGAGCTTGCCCGAAGAACGTCGTGTACTAGTTGGCATTTGCACCATCCGCAAACTTTACCAAGCGAAGCGTCTTGCTCGCATGATCAGCATCATACTCATCACAAATAGCAGAAAGGAGCAGGTTGGCATATTGCAACGCATCATCATCAGCTGAGATAGTGTCACCCAAGGTAAAGGTCATGACAATGCTCGACTCATGTAGTTCAAACACAATGTCACACACAGCAGGCTTGGTTGCACAGGCATATACAAAACCTTCTTCTGCTGCCATACGCAAGTCTTCTACGTCATCCACGTCCATATTGCTCACTACGGCTAAATTAGCAGCCATCATGCGCACTGAACGAGCAAATAACGGCTGAGCAGGAACACTCAATGAAACAACTTGTTGGGACATATCTCTCCTTTTACGTACCAATAGTGAGCCTGCCGAGTAACCCGACATGGCAGCACGGCTTAGTTAGTATCATCCTCTGAATCAGAATCTGTCTGAGCTGTATTAGTAGACTGAGTGACTGCGTCTGGATACGTAAAGTACACAGTCTTTGTGTGCTTACGAGGTTTTGCACTGTCTTGATGTGCTGCAGCTGTGTTGCTGTATTCATCAGATGTACCAGAGCTCTGAGCTTCATCATCCGTATTACGAACAGCATCCTGCAATGCAGCCGCTGCCTCTGAAACAGAAAAACCTAGCTTTGAGCTAACGGTTTTGCTCGCCGTAGTGGTGAGCTTGCCTACAATACCAGCTACGCTATCTGCTGCACCAGCAGTAACTTTGCTTACTGCGCTAGAAAGGTTTGCACCTGTAGACGTAACAGTAGACACATCCGATAAGATGTCATCTACACGAATCAAATCAACCGTAATAGCATCTACTGCTACCGAGGTCTTCTCTAAAAGCGGCTCAAGCTGCTTAGAAGACTGCTGCAACTCATCCACCACACCATCCAGTTTTTGCACGACTGGTTTAACTTCTGCCACGGTATCATTAACGGTATTGGTAAGCTCTGCCAAGGACTTGCGCGAAGAGCGCAAGGTCAACGCAAGCTCGATAGCTGCCCAAATACCAGCTATTACCAAAACAATAAGTGCAATCTCCATTGGTGACATCGCGTCAACCTTCCCTTACGTCATGACATCCGTTTAATTCTACCCTTTTGAACCACATGGCTACACGTCCATATGATCACGATTTGCCGCTTCATAACGCCATGCTTCCCAGCCCCGCTCAGACGGCGTAAAAAATACACCCCTAGAAAGCCCGTCAGGCAAATACTGCTGAGAAACCCATCCCTTTGCACTATCATGCGGATACAAATAGTCTTGGTACTTCTCTGCCCCCGGTCGATGACGATCGCGCAAATGCGATGGCACTTCTCGTAAAGGACCGGTATGAATCTCTGTCATAGCAGCATTAAGACCAGCATAACTGGCGTTTGATTTTGGAGCCAAAGCATTGTACACCGCTGCCTGCGCCAAATTGATGCGACATTCTGGATAGCCAATAACCTCGGTTGCTTTAAAGGCAGCCTCTGCCACCAGCAACGCCTGAGGGTCTGCATTGCCAATATCCTCAGAAGCTGCAATCATAATGCGACGTGCAATAAACTTGGGATCTTCACCTGCATCAATCATGCGCGCAAGCCAGTACAAGGTAGCATCAGGATCTGAGCCGCGCATAGATTTAATAAACGCAGAAATAATGTCATAGTGCATATCACCAGACTTGTCATACGGCAGACCGCGGTGTGGCGTAGCATCAACAACGTGCTTTTGTGTAATGACAAGCTGGTCTGTAGAGCCCGCAGACTCATCAGACGTAAGCGGTGTTGCAAGCTGACTGGCTAACTCTAAGGTGGTCAAAGCGCAGCGTGCATCTCCGCCAGACAGAAGTACAATTTCTGCCCGTGCCTCATCTGTGAGTGTAAACGCACCATCCAGCCCGTGAGCAGACGTAAGAGCTCGGTTGATAATAGCGCTGATGTCCTCGTCAGAAAGGGCTGTTAGTTCCACCACGCGCGAACGCGAGATGAGTGCCTGATTAACTTCAAAGTAGGGATTTTCTGTTGTGGCACCGATGAGCACAACGGTGCGGTCTTCTACAGCATGAAGCAACGCATCTTGCTGAGAGCGATTAAAGCGATGAATCTCGTCCACAAACAAAATGGTCCTGCGGCCAGCAGTAAGCAGGCGCGATTCTGCTCCTTCAATTTCTCGACGTACGTCCTTAACGGTACCCGTAATAGCAGAGACCTCTACAAACTCAGCGTTAGTAGAGTTTGCAATAATGCGCGCTAAAGTTGTTTTACCGGTACCTGCTGGTCCATACAAAATAATAGAAGACACGACGTCATGTTCTATGGCACGACGCAGCCATGAGTTGGGACCAACTGCCGCCGTTTGGCCAGCAAATTCATCCAAGGTAGTAGGCCGCATTCTGACTGCCATCGGAGCATTATTAATTTTAATACTGCGCTGAGCGCTGCTAAACAAAGTATCCATGGTTTCATTTTAGCGCAGCAAAACAATGGTTTTCTCACCAGCTACCATACGCGATAGTTTTACGTAATAACTATAAGAAGTCGTTAACTTACGGTATTTTTCGCACATTGAGCTACGTTTTACCCTATGATTGAAGTTTCGCACACGACAAAAGCGACGGCGCATTAAAGGTACAAGCAGAAGGGAGTGGCATTGGATACCGCATACAACTCGGCACCTCTTATTGGCATCACATCTCGTCCAGGTGAAGATGGACATACCTGGATAAATCAGAGATATGCAGATTGTATTATTGCCGCAGGTGGTATTCCTGTTGTACTTCCCTTAGCGCCCCAAGGTCCCGCTATGGTTTCTCGCCTGCTTGACCTCGTAGATGGCCTGTTGCTCACTGGTGGTGGAGACATTGCTGCTGAGTCCTTTAATGGCAAGGTATACGAGCCGTACGCTACGGCAGAAATCTTTTTTACAGACCCTATCCGTGACAACATGGAAGAAGCTCTGTGTGCAGAGGCATGGGAGCGTAACCTTCCCACCTTGGCAATCTGCCGTGGTATGCAACTGCTTAATATTTCTCGCGGTGGTCGTATGGTGCGTGATGTTTCTGAGCAGCCAAATATTGTGGCCAGTTCCCAAACACATGTTGCTCCCCCTTTTGACATGCCATGCCATACGGTTGATTTGGATGCAAACAGCAAACTGGCCCATATTTATAGCTCAACGCTGCTGGGAGTAAACTCCTATCACCATCAGGCAATTAGCACGCCTGGTAAGGGCGTGAGTTTTGTAGGATGGGCAACTGATGGCACGCCAGAAGCATTGGAATGTGCCGAGAAGGACTTTGTAGTTGGTGTGCAATGGCATCCAGAGATTTTGGGAACACAACCAGAACTGTTTGAAGCTTTTATTACCGCTGCAACTAACTATAAGAAAAAGTAACCCTCATTTTGCAGACATGTCTTATCGTCACAGTCGTTTTCTTACAGGTACACACATCTTTTATCTTGCATAGGTAGCAAGGTATACCGAAAGGCACTTCATGCATTCCAGCAATTCACAAAGCACAGCACTGACCGTTCGCGCATTAGTCATTGGAGCACTTGGATCTTCAGTTCTTACGGCAAGCTCCTTGTTTATTGCCCTGCGCATGGGCATGCTTCCTTGGCCCATCTCTTTTGCAGCTATCGCTAGTGTGTTAGCACTTAAATTGTTTAAGTCCCATAACCTTCATGAGGCAAATGTTATGCACGCAGCCATGAGTGCTGGTTCCATGATTGCAGGTGGTCTTGCCTTTACCATCCCCGGTTTGTGGATTATGGGCTTAGGGCAAGATTTGACCATCTACGAAGTACTTATCGCCGCATTTGCTGGAACTCTTATTGGTCTGATTGCTTGTGCCGCTTTCCAGCCATATTTTATTCGCGAGAAACAATTGGCTTACCCCATTGGTACTGCTGCGGCAGACACCCTCACTGCTGTAGGAAATAACGGCGCACAAGATGCGCCTGCCCTGTTTTGGGGACTCGGCCTATCTGGCGCCTATGCAGCCGTGCGTGACGTCTTGCATCTTATCCCTAGCGTTTTGTTTGCATCCAATGCAATTCCTGGTGTGGCACTGGGCATGTACAACTCTCCTATGAGTATTGCCATAGGCTTTGCCGTAGGTGTGGTTCCTACAGCTGTTTGGTTTATTGGCGCTGTTCTTGGCCATTTGGGCATTGTTGGCATGCTTCCTGCAGCTGGCATTATTGAAACAGCCACTGCTTTGGATATCCGCATAAGCTTAGGTCTTGGCCTTATGCTCGGTTCTGGTGCAGGCACTATTGCTGCCTCTGTCCTTCGTAATAAAAAAATGAGCAAGGACGACGCTATGGCTCCCAAGGATGCATCTAGTCCCACTGTAGCTACAACAGCAGATACCTCTGTTGCCTCCAACACCAATAATCCTGACGAGCAATCCAGGCGCCTTAGTACAAACCTCCGCATTATTGCACTTGTTTGTGCCATCGTAGTAGCGCTTATTTGTGCGGTATGCAAACTGAGCATTCTGAGCTCTACGGTTGTTGTTCTTGCAACCTGGTTTTGCATCTACCTATCTGCCTGGCTTACCGGCACCACCGGCATTAACCCCATGGAAGTCTTTGGCATGCTCGTTCTTTTACTGGTTCAAGCCCTGTTTAGAATCACCAGTATGAAGCTTCTCTTTTTGATTGCTGCTATGGTTGCTGTTGCCTGCGGCATTGGCGGTGATGTTATGAACGACCTTAAGGCGGGCGATCGTCTTAACACCAACCCTCAAGAACAAATGATTGGCATGATTGTTGGAGCATTTGTTGGTGTACTTGTGTCCTCTTTGCTGCTTATGGGCATGTACCAGGTATATGGTGGCAATGCGTTTGGTCCTCAGGGTACCTTTGTTGCAGTACAAGCCGCTAACGTTGCGGCAATGGCTGGTGGCATTTCCCACATTCCCGCCTTTATGGCTGGCCTTGCCCTAGGAGGCATTTTGGCTGCCGGTGGGCTTCCTGTTATGACGCTTGGCTTAGGCGTTTATCTGCCCTTCTTTATGTCTTGTGGCGCCGCACTTGGTGCAGCCATCAAGCTTATTTTGGATAAGACAAACAAGCTACACGGTTCTAGGGCAGACAGTATAGTTTCTGGCATCTTAGGCGGAGAAAGCCTTGTAGGAGTACTCATTGCCCTTTTTGCGCTTTTCTCATTCATACGTTAAGTGCAGCAGTTAGGTTCATCTGAAATGCCGCATACCAAAGGGTGCGTAGCGCTCATAGAGCACAGCAAGCCTATGCAAAGTAACTATACTGCGGGAAAAACAGTGCTGTAGAAGGATCTATGTGCTGGCAAAGCGCGGCAAAGTAATCATCCGTCATAGCAGAAATGTAATCTACTACCGTCAAATCAAAATCCTGCCGCCAATCATAGTGCTTGCCATAGTAAGAAAGCGAACGCTTAAGCGGCAAAATATGATGAGTAAAAATGGGCGTAGTTACGTCACCAGACTGCATCCATTCAAGGCAGGTGGCATATACCATGGCAAACATTTGAGCAATGTTTTGAGAAAAATCCTCTGCTACCTCACTTGCCAAATAAATCTTTTGGTAGTTTTCACGCTTAGCACGACGCAGCTCTTCAAAACTTTCCTCGCTCATAGCAATGCGAGAAGATCCAAGGCTATGAGACACAATATCTGTTGTAAACGCGGACAACGCCCATGCATTGTAGGCGCCTCCCATACCATCATCAAAGGTTTTCTCAGTAGCAATACCTGCACGAATGGCATCCTGACGATCTTTGCCAAGATACGCAATGATGTCCGAAATGCGCACTACGCAGCCTTCAAGCGTCATAGGGCGCAGGTGTCCAATAATATTATGTGCATCATCCCAGCAACTCTGAACCGTGGCATCAAACTCTGCAAAGTTTGACAGCGTGCTTAATTCAAGCACTTGCTGCTCAAACTCACCGTTATGGCAAAGAGCGCCATCAAGCATTTGCAGGCTAAGATTGCGGCCATACAACGTATCTAGCACACGCACACTCATAACATTGTGGAAGAAATACTTGGTTGTGCGCGCATGATATTCCTCATTAAGAAAGCGCTCCCCTGCATGACCAAAGGGCGTGTGACCAATATCATGACCAAGCGCAATTGCCTCAATCAGGTCTTCATTAAGACCTAAAGCACGACCAATGTTGCGCGCAACACGAGCTACCAGCTGTACATGCAAGCCACGACGTGTAAGGTCATCATGCTCTCTAAACGAGAATACCTGCGTTTTGCCAGCTAGACGGTTATACGCCTGCAAATGCATGATTTTTTCTGTATCGCGAACAAACGATGAACGCATCACGGAAGCCGAGTCACGATCCGTTTGCTCACGACGAATAACGTCCTCATTGTTGCAGCGGTACGAGTTAACCAATGCGCCTGTTTGGTACTGCTGTACCAGTGCAGCATCAGCCGCAGAAAGCTCCAGCTTTAGGTGTGGAGCAAGGGGGTTATGTTGCGTTGTTTTCATACTAAGCCTTTCGTCTGATTGTATGCACCCAGCATACAATGGCGCTCAGACACAATTACAAATCAAAGCTCATTTGCCCTATAGACGCAGGTACCTCAAGTGTAGGCACGGTTGATGGACGCAGCTTATGAGAATGTCTATGAGGCTGCATATACCCCACTAAGCGCTCGGCAATCTGAGTATGCCCGGCTTTGTTAGGATGCTCAAATCCATCTGCCAAAAGTCTTGTATCACCATCTAACAAGGTAGCACCATCCACCAACGTTATGTTGGAATACGGTGCAACCGCACGCTGTATAAACTCAGAAACCTGCTCAAAACAGCTGTTCTTATGCGTAGGATACGGACCATCTTGATGCCATACTGGCGTAAGCGCATAGATTGGTGTTGTAGGCCACAGTTTACAAATTGTTGCAAAATACTGCTGAATATCTGCGTATACCTGTTGGGCCCTACATGACTCATAGCGATAATTAATGCCTAAGGCCACCACAACTGTATGTGGCACCAGCTCAGGATATGCAAAGAATCCCTGCAAGCTTTGTGGCAAAAAGACTTGTCCACCAATACCTTGGTTTATCAAATCAAGCTTTTTATGACGTGCCAACTGACATGCCCATGCGTGCGCTGGATTACTACATACAAAACCTTGCGTGATGGAATCACCCAAAACAAGCAGCGACTCTTTTTTCTTTCTTGGTTCAAGTAGTGTTCCATTGCAACCAATGGTGCGCACCTCACAAGCACGCAAAGCTGGCAAATAGACACGAACCCGTGTTGGCTTCTTTACCTCAAACAAACAAGCAGGGGAAGCTTTTGACTCAGGCAATGCAATATGTACTTGTGTTGTCTGGCCATCTTGCATGGCAGCAAAAAGCATACCCTTATGATGACCATTTACCTCATACGATACGCCATCAAATACCTGGGAGTTCTTACGTATGTGCAACTGATTCTGAGCTTGGGCTTGATCTTGAGCCTGGTCTAGGCAACCGTCCTGAAGCATATGCCTTTCTACTAACTCACGTGAACTTGCCGTCCCTGCAGGCTCTTCTCCAAAACGTAAGTCAATAGTAACTAAGGTAGCATCGGTTAAAAACTCAAGGATTACACCAGACGTACAGGCAGCCATTTGTTTGTATAACCCAGGATGCCAAGCCAAGCAACTTTCCAAAACAGCACGTTGCTCAGGCAAAAAGCGCTGTGGAGAAACCCATCCATCTGCATGTTTTTCTATACTCAGGCAGCCGTGCAAAAATACATCTGCTGGAGCAAACATCCAATTACTACTCATACGTTTCACCTGTTAAACAGCTGGTAGACTGGGCGGCACATCGTACTGGCTTATATGCTTCTACCAGCTGCTCAAAACTCCATCGAGCATTAGCAGGGCTTGTAGAAGGAAGAGCTGTAGCCGATATACCACAGGCAGGTTCACAAAGTTTTTTGTATAAGCGTGCTGCCGTAGAACCCGTACAAAAAATAGTATGAATAGGAGCTTGTTCGAGCACAGAGCTTATATTGTTGGGAACTGGATGAGCAATAGAAGCATCACGAGCTCCCACAATGTCACAGCATTTCAACACGTCCCATAGTGCAATATGATGACGGAGCGCCAACGCAATTTTCTCTTCATTTGAAGCAGGAAGCGGTTCCTCAAAAAGCCGCGCTATAACAGGCCAAAATCGATTACGAGGATTACCATAATTGAGCTGTACATCACGGGACTTTGGACTAGGAATGGTGCCTAACACAAGCACGCGACACTGAGCGTCAATGATGGGGTCAAATGACTGAACGTGCTTACTCTCCATCATGTACAGCTTCATAGAATGTTTGATTATCATCTAAGCGCCACACCAGCACCTGTCCCATTTCTGAACCAGCAGCGCATGCACAATCAATAGCAAAACGGTCCGCATACTGAGGATTCGTGTTGCCGCACGCCATCAGAAGCGCTTTGCCTTCTGGTGTAAGCGGTTCGTTTGCAGCAACGTCCACCAAGGTATAGGCAATAGGCGTAGGAGTATGCCCTGCAACAATGCGTGGCGCTACACCCTTGCTGTCTGCAAGATTTGTCTGAGTGCCCCAAAAATCCTCACGAATCCAGAGCAAATCATCGGGATTTTGCGCATGTAAATAGGCTTCTATAGACTCATGCGTCCACGTATGTGGCACAGCTACGGTACCCGTACGAATACCCGCATGTACAAAGAAATACAGCTGCTCTCCCACAAACGTATGTGCATACAAAGGCAAGTTAGCAACCCACTCTACAATCTCAATCCGAGGCTCAAGCTCCATTGCCGCAAGTTCTGCACGCGTGGACTCTCCACCATTTGCGCCCCAGTTATATGCAGCCGTAGCATCCTCAGGAAAATAAAGCGCATCAAGCATAAGCCGCTCATGATTACCCATAATTACCTGTACATGAGGCAATGTGCGACACAGCTGCATAACACCCACTGGATGTGGACCACGATCAACCATATCGCCTAACACAAAAAAGGTATCATCCTCAGACGGAGAAATGCGGTTAAGTACACGGTCTAGCGGTGCTAGACGACCATGAATGTCGCTCAAGACATATGTTGCCATCACACTGCCCGCCTATCCTGCACAAACACCAATTATGTAGCAAAAGACTACCACAAAGCTCCTGTTTTTGCGTCTGACGTAGCGCGGATACAAACTAAAACACTGCCACAGGCGCCCCTCGTATCCCTCCTCTGAGATTTTTATTAAGCCTCGTATAGAGAGCCAAATACAACGACCCAACACAAACAAAACTGCTAGTCTTGTGTAAAGAAAAATGCAGGAGGATATATGAAAACTGTCCACGTTTCCGCAGCTATTATCCATAATGGTGATGCAATACTAGCGTGCAAGCGCTCTGATGAACACATGAGTGGCTGGGAGTTTCCGGGTGGCAAAGTAAAGCCTGATGAGAAACCCGAGCAAACATGCCTGCGCGAAGTCAAAGAAGAACTAGATGTCGAGCTTGGTTCTATTTTTTACTATGATACCGTTGAGTATGACTACCCTGATTTTCATCTAAGTATGGATGTGTTTATCTGCCAGCTTGGCACCAATCAAACGCCAACAGCACGCGTCCATTCCGAGCTTCGCTGGCTTTCTCGCAATGAACTATTGGATGTGCCATGGCTTGCTGCAGACACAGAACTTATCCGCGGTTTAGGAGTTATGTGGGAACAACTCTTTTGGGCGGAGCATTTATAAGCATCTATAATGGAATGAATTAACTACGTATCAGCCACAGGCGCAAGGATAAACGTTATGATTAAGCAACCAGATACCGTTCAGTCTCAAGACCTGAATGACAACGTTATTGAATCTGCAAGTGCCACTACTTCTAATGCAAAAAAACCCGCTGGTCCTACCGTCTACTTTATTTTTATTGCACTAGTAATTGCGCTTTTCTTTGGCGCAAGCCACGTGGCAGAAAAACTGGCATTTGATTTCCAATACTTTGTCAGCCATCACCTTTCTGAGGAAGACATTGCCAACCTTAACAGAAAGCTTAAAAGGCATCGCTACACCAATACAGACAATTACAACAGCTATCTTGATCGCGAGACTATCGATAAGTACTTGGATGACAGTGATGTAAGCACCACTTCCTACCAACTGACCTAATTTTCAACTGTAGTATGGTATCAACTGTCCTGTAACTCACCTAAGCACAGAGTCGTCCTACGACAGTCACAGCAAATCACAACAACTTACATGCCTTATGCGAAAGGAGCTCACATGAGCAAAGCAGATGATCTGTTTATCTCTATGTGCTCTAACATCATAGAAAACGGTACCACAACAGAAGGCCAACTCGTACGCCCTCATTGGGAAGACGGCACACCTGCCTATACCATCAAGCAGTTTGGTGTATGTAATCGCTACAATCTACGCGACGAGTTCCCCGCACTTACGCTGCGCAGAACAGCCCTTAAGAGCGCTATGGACGAGGTTCTCTGGATTTACCAGCGTAAATCCAATAACATCAATGACCTCAATTCCCATATTTGGGATGAATGGGCCAATGAGGACGGCTCTATTGGCAAAGCTTACGGTTACCAAATTGCGCAAAAGAGTCACTACCCTCAGGGTGATATGGATCAAATGGATAAGGTGTTGTACGACCTCAAGCACACACCCTACTCCCGCCGCATCATGACTAATATGTACACCTTTGCAGATTTGTCCGAGATGAATCTCTATCCGTGTGCCTATTCGGTCACCTATAACGTAACCCATCGCGCAGGTGATGAGAAACCCACGCTTAACATGTTACTTATGCAACGCAGTCAAGATATTCTGGCAGCTAACAACTGGAATATCTGCCAGTATGCCATTCTCCTTATGATGGTTGCACAATCCGTTAACATGTTCGCAGGCGAGTTAGTGCATATCATCAGTGACGCTCATATTTATGACCGCCATGTGGACATTATCAAAGAGCTTATTTCTCGTCCCACGTATCCCGCACCAAGCGTTCGTCTTAACCCTGACGTCACCAATTTTTATGACTTCACCACGGACGATTTGATTGTGGAGAACTACCAGCACGGCCCACAGGTCAAAAATATTCCTATTGCGGTGTAATCATGCGCGCAATCGTAGCCGTTACAAGCAACTGGGCCATTGGCTGTAAAGGCCGCTTGCTTATTTCCAA